>JBQCEJ010000147.1:0-2091 GCA_051960355.1 Verrucomicrobiota bacterium
GGTCGGAATCCAGAACAGCCAAGGGCTCGCGAATCGTTTCGACAATGCTTTCGGCAAATTCCTTGGCGCGGGCGAGGGCCTGTTCGTTCTGCTGACGCTCGGTCAGGTCCACCAGCGCCGTCAGGAACATTTTGCGTCCGCCGATCTCATACGGAACGCTGACGAGCTGAACGGAATGGAGCGCGCCGGTTTTGCCGCGCAGCCGAAGCTCGGTGATAAACTTTTCACCGCGGAGATCGCGGCAACGGGCGAGATGGTCCCGATACGCTGTGATGTCGCTGCGATGCACCAGCAGCCCGATGGATATATCCTTTAACTTTCCCTTTTCAAAGCCGAGCAGGGTGGACACCGCCGTGTTCGTCTCATGAATGCGGCCGGTTTCATCGAAGGTCAGGTATCCAATCGGGGCGTGCTCGTAAAAGCTGGCCAGACTGTTGCGGGAATCCTCCAGCTTGCGGCGGGTTTCTTCGAGCGACTCCAGCTGGGCCTTTGCCACAGTGTAATGCAGCTCCAGTTCGCAGAGCCGCTGATCCTTATCCGCGCGCGCCGCTTCTGCCTTCCGTTTCAGGACGGAAGCGCGCTTTCCATGATGACCGCCAGTGAGCATCGTTCTGATCCGCAACAATCTTAACCTGCAACCAACGCACGGAGCGGTCAATAACCTGTCGAGGAATATGCCTTTTTAGCAAACCCCGCGGCGGAGAGACGCTGGGGTCTTTACCCACCTAGCGGGTCACATCCGCAAGCGGGGTGAGGACGGATGCAATGCTCAAGTAATAATCTCCATCCCGCTGCCATATTGGACATGAGTTCTCGCTCGACAGTTTCACAGACGCTCATGCGGACGCCTCGGAGTGGGCGCTCTGGGTGGCCTTGCTGCACGGAACTCGAGCGCGGCTTTGAGTGGAAAGGCGAAGTTCTACCACGGATGAACACCGATGGGTGCCGTTCAGCGAGACAGGGACCGAATTAACCTGATTGTAACCGGAGCGTCATTCCGCGTGAGCGCGGCTGTGCTATAGAAACAGCCATGCGAAAGAAAATCCTGCTCGTCAATGACAACACCGAACTGCTCGAATTGCTTCGGTTCAATCTGAAAAGCGCCGGGTTTCGGATTGGCACGGCCGTCAATGGCGTGGAAGCACTGAAAAAAGCCCGCACACTTTCGCCAGATCTCATTCTCCTCGACCTGATGATGCCCGAACTTGATGGCTTTGCCGTGTGCGAGATTCTACGTCGCGACAAGCTCACCGCTTCGATCCCGGTGGTCATGCTCACGGCGCTTTCAAGCGAGTTGGGCCGATTGAACGGGATCGAATGCGGTGCGACGGAATACATGACGAAACCGTTCAGCCCCAGATCGGTGGTTGCCCGGGTGAAAGAGTTGTTGTCCGTCAGTTGTAGCCAAGAGCAATCCCCGCCTGAGCCGAAACGAGTCCGCCAGACCGCGGAGCATTGTTCCGGGAGCTTCGGCAGAGTTTGTTAAACGATGCTTCTCTAAAGGCTCGCCTTCTAGCAGCGGACGTGAGTCTGCTCAAACTCTCCCAAGGAACCGCCGTATCCAACACCAGCAAGTCTGTTCCGTTCGACAAGCGTAGTGGTGAAACCGCGTCACTCGCGAACCGGTCGTCGATACGGAGCTTGGATTGGGGATCAAGCTTCGCGTTGCACGTGCCCACAAAGTCGCCTCAGAAAAATGGAGCTTTCTAGTAACTTGTCAGTTACTTTGCGGCGTCTAGGTCAAAAGCATTCCGTAAAATGAAACCTGAACGTCAACCGGGGCCGAAGTGCCCGACGCGAAATCCGCAGCATACGCAGGCGCGGATTCTGGAAGCCGCGCTGAACGAGTTCGCCTCGAAAGGCTTCGCTGGCGCGCGGGTCGATGTCATTGCCCGGCAGGCGCGCATCAACAAGCGGATGCTTTATCATTATTTTGGCGACAAGGAAGGGCTGTTTCGCGAGGTGTTGCGGCGGAAAATTGCCGAACGCTCGGCGTGGCTGGCGTCCGCGCCGGAAGATCCGACGGAACGCCTGCCGTTCTGGTTTGAACTGGCGTGTCGCGATCGTGAGTGGATTCAACTGCTCGAATGG
>JBQCEJ010000148.1:0-4740 GCA_051960355.1 Verrucomicrobiota bacterium
CCACGGCCGCATGTCCAGAAACGTATCGCCGGGTTTTTCGATGTTCACCGTCGCGCGCCAGAATGCCGGTCCTTCCGCCTGCGGTTTGGCGGTTTGGAAGTGGAGTCCGGAAAGCATCGGCTCATCGAAAGGCAGTTTGAAGATCTGCCAGGAAAGCAATTCCTTGCCGCCCAATTGAACCGGCCCGTGAATGCCTTTGCGATCGTGAACTTCGACACCGAAATTCACGCGGCCCATGGCTTCGACCAGGATGTCGAGCGTGGCAGTTTGTTTGCGTTCCGGCAGGCGCACTTTGTAATTGCTGCTGCGCCGATCGGTGAAGCCGATGCGTTCGCCATTGAGAAAAACCTGGCCAATGTCGTGAATGGCTTTGGCTTCCAGCATCGCAGCCGGGCCTGCGGGAAGGGTGGTGCGATAAAGCATGCAGCCGAACGCCTGATCGTAATTCTCGAACGTGCGCGGCTGTTCATCGGCGATCGGCTTCGGCAGATTTGCGAAGAGTGGCGCGACTTCCGTGGCATTCACCGGCGGAAATGAGATGACGGGATTTTTCGCGGGCGGTTCGGGAATGGTTTCGCCGGGGAGCAGATATTTCCGGAACAGCTCGCGGGTCTGAAAAAACTTTTCGGTTGTCCAACCGGCTTCGCTGATGGGCGCGTCATAATCGTAGCTCGACGTGTCCGGTTTGAAGGGCCGGTCGGCGCCACTCCAGAAGCCGAAGCTCGTTCCGCCGTGCGCCATGTAGATGCTGAACGACGCGCCGGTCTTCAGCATGTATTCCAAGTCCGCGAGATATTTATCGGTCTTGCCGAGATGATGCGGCGCGCCCCAGGTGTCGAACCAGCCGGGATAGAATTCGCCGCACATGAGCGGACCTTGCGGCTGAATTTCCCGCAGCTTGCTGAAACCATTGGCGGGATCAGAGCCGAAGTTGACGACCTGGAAAAGGTCTTTGCGAAAGCCGTTCTTGAGTGTGTAAGGCGGATTGCAGGCAAAGAGCGGCACGTCAAAACCCGAATCGAGCAACGCTTGCCGCAACTCGCCCATGTAAGCCACATCCTTGCCGTAGAAGCCGTATTCGTTCTCCACCTGAACCATGAGGATCGGGCCGCCGCGAGTGATCTGCATCGGCCCGAGCACGCGGCCGACTTCCTTGAGATAACGCTTGGCGGCGTCGAGATAACGCGGATCGCGGGTGCGAAGTTTGATGTCCTCGTTTTTCAACAGCCACGACGGGAAACCGCCCATTTCCCATTCGGCGCAGGAATACGGTCCGGGCCGCAGTATCACCCAGAGGCCTTCCTCCTGCGCGATGCGGCAAAACTCCGCGGCATCGGCTGAGCCGGACCAGTTGAATTCGCCGGGTCGCGGCTCGTGCATGTTCCAGAAGAGATACGCGCAAACGGTATTCAGGCCCATGGCCTTGCACATTTGCAGACGGTGCCGCCAATACTCCTTGGGCACGCGCGCGGCGTGAACCTCGCCGCAACGAATTTGGAAGCGCTGGCCATCGAGTAGAAAATCATTCGTGCCAATGGCGAACGTGTGTTTCGGTGCAGCCAAACCCGTATCGCGCGGCGAATTGACGGCCGCCTTGGCAGTCAGGGAAATGAGAGCAAGCGTGGCGAAGAAGGTCGCTGATTTCATCGAGTTCAAGGAGACTTTTGAGTCAAGGCACCGGCACCGCGTTGAAAATCTTTTGAATGATCGCATCCGTCGTTACCGATTGCGCTTCGGCCTCGTAGGTCAGAATGATTCGATGGCGCAACACGTCGGGCCCAATGCTCTTCACATCTTCCGGCGTTACGTAAGCCCGGCCTTGCAGCAGCGCCCAGGCTTTGGCGGCCAGCGTGAGGAAAATCGTCGCGCGCGGCGAGGCGCCAAACTGGATGAAGTGTTTCAGGTCGAGCTTGTATTGCTCCGGCCGCCGTGTGGCGAACACAATGTGTACAATGTAATCGCGCACTTTTTCGTCCACATGAATCTGATCGACGAGCTGGCGCGTGCGCTGAATTTCGTCCAAACCGATCACCGGCTGAATCACCGTTTCCGGCGCGGTGAAGGCCATTCGATCCAGAACCTTGCGCTCTTCCTCGAACGACGGGTAATCCAGCAACACCTTGAACATGAACCGATCCACCTGCGCTTCGGGCAATGGATACGTGCCTTCCTGATCAATGGGATTTTCTGTCGCCAGCACCAGAAACGGATATGGCAGCGACATGGTTTCACCACCGAGCGTCACCTGACGTTCCTGCATGGCTTCCAGCAACGCCGATTGCACCTTGGCCGGCGCGCGATTGATTTCGTCGGCGAGAACGAAATTCGCGAACACCGGTCCGCGCGTCGCGTGGTATTTGCCATCCTGCGGACTGTAGATCAGCGTTCCCACGATATCGGCCGGCAACAGGTCGGGAGTGAATTGAATCCGATGAAACGTGGCCTGAATCGCGGTGGCCAGAGTGCGGACCGACAGCGTTTTGGCGAGGCCGGGCACGCCTTCCAGCAGCACATGGCCATTGGCCAGCAAGCCGACCAGCAGGCGATCCACCAATTGTTCCTGACCGACGATGACGCGGGAGATTTCGGTTCGAAGAGTTTTTATCCAGGCGGAAGTGGCCTGCACCTGCTCATTCAGCGGTATGCTCATTGCGGCCAATCTAGGCGTGGTTCAGCGCGGACTCAAGCCCGGGAACGGAACGGATCGAACTGCAACCGCAGCAAGACATGTGCAAGCTGCGTCCGTTGCGTGGACGAAGCGTTGAATGCCAATGAGTAAAAGGAAAAGGCTGACATGGTTCGGCGAATTTTACCGGGACTTGAACGCCCGCATTCCTGAATCACGTCAGCCATTCGAGTTATACGCCGACTGCGAAGGCCGTCAATACCTGAAATCGCGTGCCGGATTTCCTGCCGCCGAGAAACCTGATTGCCGCGGAACTAGCGTTAACCCAGGAAGGTCAGTAACCCTGTCGATTCTGCTGCTCACGCAAGCCTGGCATTGGCCAGGGGCCGTATGTTCTTTCATAGCAGTTTCAGTTTAGACGGGCTCACTTAGTCACGCGGCCAAACCCAATCGCCCTTTCCGACATCGATCTTTCCGGCATTCTCTAGAGAAGCAAAACGGCGCGGAAGCACTGATTTCGCCCAGGCTGAAAGCACCGCCACTGCCGCCCAGGCGGTTCTGGTCGCACTCGGGAAATTCAATGTTGAGAAGGATGAGTTGCAGGAAGCCGCCGTAAGCCGGCCGCTCAACCGTTTTTCATCCAGGCGCTCGAACCACAGAGGTTTTACCGGCTACGGCGTTGAAATAGGACGGCGATTGGGGAAAGCAATTCGCGGCGGCAGCCGTTTTGCTTTCTGCGGTTTGGCCAGCGGGAAGGCGGAACGGCGATGCGCGGATCGGTCCGTGTGGAATTTGAGGTTTTCGCCGCCACGGTCGAGCTTACGCCCGGCACCGGAAGGCGCGCCGCAGCAGCACCAGTGCGCCCACGCCCAGCAGCGCGAAACTGGAAGGTTCTGGAACCGCAGTGAGCGTGTAAGAATTCACAAGATTGCCTGAATCGTATGCGTCGCCCCAACCGCCGATGGTTTGATTTGGATTGCCAAGGGCATCCATCGCGCCATCACCGCTGCCGCTGCCAGCCGTATAAACATCGAAGTTGAACGAGTTGCCCAGTGCCAGTCCGAGACCGGCGAATTGCAAGCTGACCGTGAGGGACGAGGTGTCCTTGGTCACGCTGATGGCGTCAGGATTGGAACCCCAGGTGGCCGATTGCAAATTCCAGGCGCCCGTCCAGTTTCTCACTTCGCCGCCATTGCCACTGTTTACCCAAGCGCCCAGGAAATAGTCCATTCCGCTGCTCATCGAAATGGGGCGGCTCCAGCCGTTGCCCGCAGTGTCGCCGCCGACGCTCGAATCAATGCCGATCATGTAGTTGCCCCAGTCCGTGGCCATCGGATCACCCGCCAGGTTGATCTTGAAGGTGAGCAGTGACGCGGTGTGATTCACTTCGACGGAAGTGATGTCCAGAATGCCAACGCCAGAAAAGGTATCGCCGGTGGAATCGCTGTAAGTAGCTGCGTGGCCGGAGAAACTGATCGCGGCCATTGTGACGGTGCTGAGGAGGAAAGTTTTGGTTTTCATGGCTTTCTGACGTTTAACTTCCGATCAGAAGTCTTATATCAGCCAGCGACGGCCAAGGGCACCGCATGTTTGTGCGGTAGGCAAGGTGATGGGCCAATATCAAGAACTGACCTGTCAATTTGAGTCACGCGGAAAAGCCTTAGAGGGCAGGCGCGTTGATCTACGCTCGCGGCAAATCCCATTTGCGAGAAGTATTTCCCGGAGGCGTTTCCGCCCTTTCACGCGCATTTTGTCGCCACAATAGGACGATACGGGCATCGATGGCGGGCGAGCGGTCTGGTATTTTCGTGTGCGTGAGTTCGACGGTATTACGATATCGCCAGTATCGATTTTACTTTTTCTCCCGCGAAGAGCCGCGGATGCACATCCACGTGATTTCTCCGGATGGAAGTTCTGGCTGGAGCCGCGGATTGAGATGGCGGTCAACCAACGACTGAAAGACGTCGAATTGGGCGAGTTGAGTCGAGTAAAAGAGGAACGACAAAATGAAGTCCGAGCACATTGGGGTGCATCCTGACACTGCCCCGGTTCACCTTGCAGGAGGAGCGCGGCGTTTACGCCGCTTCAACGAGCGCAAACCCGCAGGGCAATGA
>JBQCEJ010000149.1:0-6109 GCA_051960355.1 Verrucomicrobiota bacterium
GCCTCCAGATCGCGCAACGGGCTTTCGGTGGTGAGTGTTCCGGCGTGCGCGAGTTTGGCTGAGGGAAGATTCATCGTTGCTGTTTACAAGTCACTGGAATTCAAAAGGGACACAAGAAAAAACCGGCGCCGGTGGCTCACGGGAACAATCCCCGAAGCCGCTTGGCTTCCTGAACTCGCTTCACGCCGACGCTCATCGCGGCCAGTCGCATCGAAATTTTCTGTTTTCGACTTTGGCTGAGGATCTGGGTCCAGGAGGTTTCCAGAATGCGGAAGAGTTTGTCCACCACTTCGGTTTCGCCCCAGAAAAAGCTCTGAAGATCCTGCACCCATTCGAAGTAACTCACGATCACGCCGCCCGCATTGCAGAGAATATCCGGGATGATGAAAATCTCCGGGCGCTGGTTCAGAATCAAATCTGCCGCCGGCGTGGTCGGTCCATTGGCGGCTTCCGCGAGAATGCGGCACTGAATCTTGCCCGCGTTGGCCTCCGTGATTTGACGTTCCAGCGCGGCGGGCACCAGAATGTCGCAAGCCAGCAGGAGCAATTCCTCGTTCGTGATCGGTTCCGCTCCTGAAAAGCCAATCACGGTTTTGGTCCGCGCCACGTGTTTTTCCAAAGCCCAAAGATCCAGTCCTTTGGAATTGTGAATGCCGCCAAAAGCATCGCTCACCGCGATGACTTTCGCGCCGTAGCGCGCCAGTGAAAGCGCGGTCACGGACCCGACATTTCCATAACCTTGCACGACGGCGGTGGCCTGGCTCATCTCCAGTCCAAGCGCGTCGGTGGCGCGGTTGACAAGATAACCGACGCCGCGGCCGGTGGCTTCGCGGCGGCCCAGTGAGCCGCCGAGCGTTACGGGTTTGCCAGTCACAATGCTCGGCACGGCATGACCTTCATGCATGGAATAGGTGTCCATCATCCACGCCATCACCTGTTCATTCGTGCCGAGATCCGGCGCCATGATATCGACCTGCGGACCAATGAACGGAATCATTTCCTGAGTATAGCGACGGGTCAGGCGTTCCAGTTCGCCGCTCGACAAGTGACCGGGCGCGCAGGCGATGCCGCCCTTGGCGCCGCCGTAAGGCAAGCCGGTGAGCGCGCATTTCCAACTCATCCACATGGCGAGCGCGGCGACTTCTCCCAGCGTCACGTCGGGATGATAACGCAGGCCGCCTTTGGTTGGGCCGAGTGAGAGGTGATGTTGCACGCGGTATCCGGCGAACACCTGCGTCAATCCGTTGTCCAGTTTCACGGGCACGGCAACCGTCATGGAGCGTTTGGGGAATTTGAGTCGCGCGCGCTCGGCTTCGGGAATTTCAAGGTGATCGGCAACGAGATCGAACTGCTGGCAAGCCATCCGGAAGGTCGGGTGGTCGTAAATGTCCATGCGGCAAGATATTCCAGACACAAACGATTTCCAGAATTTTGATCAATCGCAAGAGGCTGTTAAAATGCTTCGATCATGAATCACACTGGCTCGGTGTTGCATCGTTGAAATTCAAACTCGCGTAAACCTCTTTCCGTAATCCGCCATTCGTGGCTAAATTGACTCCGTGCCCGAAACGTTAGTCGTCAACGAAATCTATCTGAGCTTGCAGGGGGAAAGCACCTTTGCTGGTTTGCCGTGCGTTTTCATCCGGCTCACCGCCTGCAATCTGCGTTGCTCCTACTGCGATACCGCGTATGCGTTCACGCAAGGCAGCAAGCGGTCTCTGGCGGAAATCGCGGCGGAAGTTCAGCGGCTCGCCGCGCCCTTTGCCGATTCCAAAGTTCAGCCCGCAAATCTCCGACTGCCGCTGGTCGAGTTGACCGGTGGTGAACCGCTGCTGCAAAAGAGCGCGCTTCCGCTGATGCAGCAGCTCTGTGACGACGGTTTCACGGTGTTGCTTGAAACCAGCGGCGCGCATGACATTTCAAGCGTGGATTTGCGCGTGCGCCGCATCATGGATTTGAAATGTCCCAGCAGCGGCGAGGTCGAGCGCAACCGCTGGGCAAACATCCCGCATTTGAAGGCCACGGACGAAATCAAGTTCGTCCTGGGCACGCAGGAGGATTACGATTGGGCCAAAGCCCGCATCGTCGAACATCAACTCGCCAACGTTTGCTCGTTGCTTTTCTCGTGGGTTCATCCGCTCACTCCTGAGCAGCAGGACAAAGTTCTCAAGCGCGTTCCCGAAGGTCAGACGCCGATCACGCGCCAGCAGTTGGTGGAAAAAATAGTGGCCGACGCCTTGCCGGTGCGGTTTCAGATTCAAATGCACAAAGTGATCTGGCCGCCGGAACAAAGAGGAGTCTGAGTTGAAGTTCGCCTGCGTCATCCCATGAAAACCCGCGAAACACTCGATCTGCTCCGAGACTACGAAGTGCGCAATGTGCTCTTCACTGAACCGGATGGTTCGTGGCCGATCGTGTGGGAGAAGGCCAAGGGCGTTCATGTCTGGGATGCGGAGGGTAAAAAATATCTCGATCTGACGGCGGCGTTTGGAGTGGCCGCCGCCGGTCACGCGAATCCGCGGGTGGTGGAAGCTGGCCAGGAACAAATGGGCCGGTTGCTGCACGCGATGGGTGATGTTCATCCGCACTCGCGCAAAGCGGAGTTGGCGCGCGCGTTGAGCCGGATCACGTTCGAGCGCTGGACGTCGCAACTCGACTCGCCGCATTCCAGGATTCAGACGGGCAAAACGCTCTTCTGCAATTCTGGCTTTGAAGCCGTGGAAGCCGCGCTCAAAACCGCCATGCTTACCGCCGGCAAATATGGTGTGATCGTTTTTCAAGGAGCCTATCACGGCCTGGGCTACGGCACGTTGAATGCGACCCATCGCGATTTCTTCCGCGCGCCATTTCGGATGCAGTTGAAGGAGTTTGGAAATTTCGTTCCGTTTCCCGTGCGTCCCGCGGATCTGGCAGTTGTGGAAACGCTGATCCGCCGCTTGTTTCAACGCGGCTGGATTGGCGCCATTCTGGTGGAACCCATCCAGGCCCGCGGCGGCATCAACGTTCCGCCGCCTGGCTTTCTGCCATTGCTGCGCAAGCTTTGCGATGAGCACAAAGCACTTTTGATTCTGGACGAGATTTACACTGGATTCGGTCGCACGGGAAAATGGTTTGCCTGTGAACACAGCGGCGTGGTGCCGGACATCATTTGCGTGGGCAAAGCGCTGACCGGCGGCTTTCCGCTCTCGGCTTGCGTGGGTCGCGCCGAAGTGATGGACGCGGCCTGGCCCGCTTCCAAAGGCGAAGCCATGCACACCAGCACGTTCCTGGGACATCCCGTCGGCTGCGCGATGGCGCTGGCTCAAATCGCTGAGATCGAAGAAAGCAAACTGCCGGAGCGCGCGGCCAAGCTGGGAGAATATTTGCTGCCACTCTTGGGCGAGATTTCCAATCCGAACTTGCAGATTCAAACACGCGGCCTGGGATTGATGGCGGGAATCGAACTGCGCCTTCCCAATGGCGAACCGGCCACCGACGTCGCCATTCAAGCCATCAAAACGCTCCTGCAACAAGGCTTCATTCTGTTGCCCGAAGGCGATGCGAGCAATGTCATCAGCCTTACGCCACCGCTCACCATCACCAAGGCGCAACTGGCCGAAGCGGTCGGCGCATTGAAGCAAGTGCTGAACGGATGACTTCAACCCTCGAGTGAGAAAGCGGACTTAGATTTTCATGAAACTTTCTGAAATGCGCGAACTGCTGGCGGTGAAAAATATCCAGCTCACCAAGTCGCTTGGGCAGAATTTTCTGCACGACGCCCATCAACTCCAGCGCATTGCCGACGCAGCGGAACTCACGCGACAGGACAAGGTGCTTGAGATCGGGCCGGGCTTGGGGCCGCTCACGGAAATTCTGCTGGAGCGAGCCGGTGAAGTGTTCGCGATTGAGAAAGATGGTCGCTTGATCGATGTTCTGGCGGAGAGCTTCGAATTGAAGTCTGGAACCGCGCCAGCTAATGCCGTTGAGCCCATCAGCGACGACGCAGCTTCGGGCGAAGCCGAGCCGGTTCTCGGTTTGTTGCACGACGACGCGTTGGATTATCTCCAACGGGAACCGCGCGATTGGCGTGAGTGGAAGCTGGTCGCCAATCTGCCTTACTCCGTCGCGTCACCCATTCTGGTGGAGCTTTGCCAGGGCGAGCGTTCCCCGAAACGAATGGTGGCCACGCTGCAGATCGAAGTTGCCAAGCGGCTCATGGCTCAGGCTGACGACGAGGATTATGGTATTCTGACCCTGCTCGTTCAGCTCGATTTCGAACCGCATGGCTGGTTCAAGATTCCGTCGAGTTGTTTTTATCCCGAGCCCGGCGTGGATTCGGCGTGCGTCTGTTTGATCCGGCGATCGCAGCCGCTGCTGGACGATTCAAAGAGAAAAATCTTTGTCCGCCTGGTGAAGCGCGCGTTTTCGCAACGGCGCAAGATGATGTTGAAGTTGCTCAAACAGGAATGGCCGGTGGAGATGCTGACGGCCGCCTTTGCGGCTTTGAATATTTCGCCTCAAGAACGAGCCGAGAAACTGAGCCTGGAGCAGTTTGTCGAACTGACCAAAATCCTTACCGCCTGACCGCAATCTGTATGCCTGAAGAAATCTTTGATGTGGTGAACGAACGCGACGAAGTGATTGATCGCCGACCGCGCAGTGAAGTGCATCGCCTGGGTTTGATGCATCGGGCCGTGCATATCCTCGTTTACAACTCGCGCGGTGAGGTTTTTCTCCAGAAGCGTTCGATGACGAAAGACAAGTCACCGGGACTTTGGGATTCCTCGGCTTCGGGTCATGTCGATTCTGGCGAACACTATGATGCGACGGCGCTGCGAGAATTGCGGGAAGAAATTGGCTTGAAGCGGAGCCAGCGGCCGGAGCGCTTGTTCAAGATCGATGTCTGCCCGGAAACGGACCAGGAGTTTGTCTGGGTTTATCGCTGTGAAGCCGACGGGCCGTTTGAACTGCACCCCGAGGAAATCGAGCGCGGGGATTGGTTCAGCCCGGCGCGAGTGACGCGCTGGATTGCAGAACGCCCGCAGGAATTTGCGAGCGCGTTTGTTTATCTTTGGAGCAAATTGCCGCGTTGAATCGATGCAGGCGTCGCGTTTCAGAAGCTTCAAATCGGGGCTTCACCGTTCGCCTGATTCAACGCACGGGAGAATCGGCCGAGCGTTCCACCAGATGGAGCAGGTTGCCCTCGGCATCGGCAAAGAACAGCACACGGCCGCCGCCGCCGGCTGGTTTGATTTCTTCGGTGATAATCACCCCGCGACTTTCCAATTCAGCTTTAGCCCGTTCGATGGAATCGACTCGCAATGCCACGTGACGCCAGCCGTTCAGCTTGTTGTTGCTGGTTTCCTTTACTGCCAGATCGCCGGCGTAGATTTCGATCATCGCGCCGCCGGGAAGGCGAAGCAGAAACATGGGAGGTGTCTGGCCGTTTTCAAACGCCACTTGCGCGTTCAACGTCTTCACGTACCAGTTCTTCAAAGCCACGGGATCGCGGGCCGGCAACCCCAGATGTTCGAGCAAAAAATTCATGGCGGAATGTTCCGATGAAATCGTTTTCAAAGCACGGGTTTTCTGAGGTCAACGCGGTTGTTGGCTTGCGGCAAAGCGGCGTCGGGTCGGATACGGGCTGGAAACAAGTTGTTTTTTGAGGGATATAGAGTTTAATTCACGGCTCGTTATATGAACCCGATCAACTCTCTCCTGCGGACGCCGAACCGGCGGATTTTGGGTGTTGCTCTGCTGGTGCTGATGCTCGACCAATTGACCAAGGCGCTGGTGCTGCGGTTTCTCGGTTACGAACAGGAAAAAGTGGTGATCGACGGTTTTTTCAAGTTCGTGCATTGGGGCAATACCGGCGCGGCCTGGAGTCTGTTTCGCGGGAACAATTTCATCCTGGCAATCGTAGCCTTCGTGGCGCTGATCATTCTGTTTTTTTCCCGGCGTCATTTCGATTCACGCACTTGGATCGGGCAGGTCGCCTTCGGTCTGATCATCGGCGGGATCATTGGAAATCTCGTTGACCGTCTTCTGCCTTCGCGCCAGCACGTGGTCGAGTTCCTTTTCGTCTATTTGCAGTGGTACGGGGACATTCACGGCTTGCCGGGTTGCTGTG
>JBQCEJ010000150.1:0-4631 GCA_051960355.1 Verrucomicrobiota bacterium
GTGAAACATCGGTCAGCGTGACACTGGACGCGTTCGTGGCCTGGACAACATTCGTCACGGGCGACCAAAATTGTGTGACTAAATCGTCGCATCGCCAGAGCGCATATTTCGCGAGCGAATTGACCGCGCAGGAAAACTGACCCGCGCTCCAAGCAGACGACGCAATCGTCGGCCCCGTGTTGGTTGAGTAGCCGTAGAGCCAGAATTGCAGCCGATCCCGATACGGCTTTTGCGCCGCGGTAAGCACGTTGTTCAAATTCGTCAGCTCCGTGGGATCGGCTTGCAAATCGTAGAACTCATCGCGGCCGTCGTTAAAACGAATCAGTTTGTAACAGTCATCGCGGATGGCCCGACCGCCGGCACTCGCGCTGACATTCGCGCCAAATTCTTCCGCGTAAGCGAGTCGCGAAATGGTGTTCGTCGACTGCAATGCGCCGATGAGGCTCCGGGAATCGATGGTGACATTGGCCGGCACGGCGGCAGCCGTTGAACTGCCAGCCATTTCCAAAATGGTGGCAAACAGATCCACCGCATTGGCCGGCGTGTCATTGGTGCGGTTGGGAAAGTTCACCGCGGGACCGCTGATGATGAGCGGGACGTGAATGCCGCCTTCATACAGCGTGTCTTTGCCGCGCGCGCTGCTAAACGGTGGCGCAATCACGGCACCCGGCGTGCCATTGTCGCCGATGAAAATGATGTGCGTATTGGCGCGATCCACCACCGAGAGCAGCCGTCCGATTTCCGTGTCGAGCGCTTCCACCATGGCTTCGAACTGGCGGCGTGAGTTGGTGAGCGTGTTGGCCGGATAACTTGGGCAGAGCGCGGCAGGTGGATTGTGAAAGGGCGTGTGCGGTGCGTTGAATGCCGCCCAGACAAACCACGGGTTGCTTCCACGCGCGGCGATCCAGTTCGTGGCATCATTCACCAGATCAGACGTCGCGTAATTGGTGTAGCCGGCCGTGTTCACGCCATTCACAGTCTTGGTCCAGTTCGTATAATTGGCGATCGCGCCTTGCAACGAACCGGCGAAATTCGTCCAACCACCGATCAGGCGTGGCGAATTGGGACCGCTGGCCAGGTGCCACTTTCCGAATTGCGCCAGCGCGTAATTGACTCCGGCATTGCTGAACGCCTCGGGCAAGGTGAAGGCCGCGGAAGTTAATGAAGCCGTGTTGTCCACGACGTCGCCAATCCCGGAACGAAAGCCGTATTGACCGGTGAGAATGCAGGCGCGCGTTGGCGAACAGACGGGATTGGCATAGGCGTTGCGGAAGAGAACGCCGTTGGTCACGAGCGACGCGATGTTGGGCGTCGGCGGTAGCGTGGCGCCGGAGTTGTAAAGCGCGCTGCTGTCGCAACCGTAATCATCGGCAATGATCAGCAGAATATTCTGCGGAGCGGCATGCGCGACAAAACTCAACCTCGACGCGGCAATGAGCAAAAGAATGAATCGTTTCATGGCTTGGCTTGGGTTTGATATTTCTCGTCCGTGAGCGTCTTCAGAAACGCCACGAGAGCGCGCTGATCCGCGTCGCTCAAATGCAATCCGCCGTCGGGATGCTTGGCGAGGTTAGGGTCCAGCGTCGCGCTGCGCTTCATTCCGGTGCTGTAGTGCGCCACGACTTTCTCCAAACTCCGGAACCGCCCATCGTGCATGTAAGGCGCGGTCAACGCGACATTCCGCAGCGACGGCGTGGCGAACTTGCCTTGATCCCACTCTTTGCCCGTGACCTTGGCGCGGCCCCGATCAGAGAAGGTCGAATCCAGACCGTTGTTGGCAAAGGTCTGGCTTTGAAACAGCGGTCCGCCGTGGCAATGAAAACAATCGGCGCCAAACTGTTCCCGGCGCGGATCGTACTCGGTCATGAATAATTCCAACCCGCGATTCTCTTCGTCGGTGAGTTGCGCCTGGCCCGCCAGAGCGCGGTCGAACTTCGAATCAAAGGAAGTCAACGTGAGAACGAACTGTTCAAGCGCCAGGCTGATTTTTTCCGGCGTGATTTCCGGCGAACCAAACGCCGCCTGGAAATTCGCGGGATAATCGGCAGCGCGGCGCGCGGGAGCCGTCAATTTAGCCACGACATTCGTCAGCACTTCATCCATTTCAGTGTGATCCTGAATCGGCATCAACGACTGTTGCCGCAGCGACGCAGCGCGACCGTCCCAGAAGAACGTACTTTTCCACGCGAGATTGAACAAGGGCATGGCATTGCGCGTTCCGACTTGGTCGCGCACGCCGAGACTGAACTGACGCGGATCGGAGAACGCCGCGTTGGCTTGGTGGCACGAGATGCACGAGAGCGTGTCATCTTTGGAAAGCGCGGTTTCGTGAAAGAGCTTTTCGCCCAGCGCGACCCGTTCTTCAATCAAAGGATTGTCGCGCGGCAGATCGGGAATGGGAAAAGTCGCGCTCATTTGAAACCGATACGGGGTGAACTTCGCGGGAAGGTAGAGCGGTTTGAGATCTGCCGCCCACGCTTCGTCCACCGCCGCTTTGGCAATGCGACGCACGTGAAATGCGCCGGGAAGATTCGCGACCAGCGCGGCTGCGATGGGATCACCGTCACGTGAATGCGTGGACGAACCGTCTTTGGCCAGGGAGATTGGGCGCGGCGCCTTGAGAAGCGTGGCCAGGTCGAAATCGAGTTCCAGTTGCGTTTCGTGCCTGAGATCAAGCGCTGCGGCGAGCGTGATGCGAGTGCGGTTGGGATCGCGAGCGAGATGATAAGCCCAACCGTCGAACGCGCCGTCGGTCTGCCGCCACATGCCTTCGAGCGCGAGGAAAATAAAACCGCCCTGCCAGCTCCAGTAGAGATTGTTGAGATTGGGATTCAGCGGATGCGCGGCCCCGAAGCCGGCAATGTCGGCGTGATTTTCCTGCGCGTCCGGTCCGATGTGAAAACGAATGGAGGAGAATGCTTCCGCCGGGATCGAATCCAAGTGAAAGCTGGTGCGGCCGATCTCCGCATCCAGCCAAGCGATTTGATTTGTGAGTTCGAACCAGGAGCCATCGGCTCGTTGCAGCGCAAAACCGCTCAAGAGATAACTGACGCGCGTGATCGAAAGCGTTTCGCTGGCGGCGCTTTGATAGCGAAGCGAGTTAAGCTGGAGCGGCTCGCCGTTGAAGGTGTGGCGAACGGAAATGCCCAAGGAATCGGCGGAGACGCTTGGCGTGCTGGCCAGACTGCCCAGGCCGAGCCACACCAAAACGTACCAGCATCTTGAAAGTGTTCGCATGTGCTCAAAGCGCTTCAGTTGGTGTCGTAGGTCGCCAGGCCGGTTCGCGTCACGCGGAAGAATTGATTTGTGCTCGCTTCGGGCGTGGTCACTGAACCTTGATTGAAAACCGCTGCAACGCCGCTGGCGTTGGTCGTCCACGTGTTCAGATCGCCCGAGGCTTCGACTCGATACGTGCCGCCTTCGGTTGCGCTCCAGGTCAATGTCACGACGCTGTTGCTGACGACCGGATTCTCCAGACGCAGTTCAGCATTGGCGCCGCCGACAAAATTCGTCGTAACCGCTTCGCTAATGGTGGTGCTTCCACCCGTGGGACTGCCATAAAACCATCGTCCCATGTGGTAAGGATAAAACGGTGTGCCGTCCGCCTGGATCGACTCGAAGTAGGCGTAAGTGCCCTCGGGAAATTCCGGCGTCACGCAATAGCGCCCATTGTATTTGTCCAGATCGAAAATGACGTTGCCGGGATTGTTCGTCGCGCCTTGCGTGTAACCGAGGTCACCGAGGTAGTCAAAATCTTCGATGTAATGTCCAATCCCGTAGGTGCTGTTGACCGCCGGGCCGTATTGAGTCGGACTGAGTGTGACGGATCGATTCTGCGCCAGCGCGGCCCACGCGGGGAGCGTGGTGCGCCCGGTGGCGGCGAGATCGGCGGTGCCGTAGTTGCCATTGCGCTGCACGTAACCGGAAACCATCCGGCGCACCTCGCTCATTGAGTTGCTGGCTTCCGAGTAGCCGTACGGTCCGTAAAGCGGATAACCATCGTTCATCCATCCAATGATGGGCGAATGCTTGAACACTGTGGTGTTGGTGTTTTCAGAATAGGTCTTGGGCGAGTTGTTGGCCGGCGTGCCGTTAAACAGAACATTATCACCCAGCAGATAGCGGGTTGCCAGCGGACTAGCATGGTAATGGTATTGTCCATTCTGCGGCTGATGAGCGAAGGCCGGATCAAAGGAAATCGCTTCATTGGCCCAGGCATCGCGGTTCCAAATGCCGTCGCCCGTCAAGCCATTCATCGGCGAGGCATCCGTTCCGGAGGAAGTCTTGTACGAGAAAGCGTCCCGCATATCAAAAATCGCGACGCCGTCGACCATGTAACCGATCGCACCGAGCGAGGTCAGCGTTTTGGCGACAGGCACGGTTGGAGTGCGTGGAAAGCGGACGGTTGATTTCTGATTTTTGGGCAGGTTGGGATTGCTCCATGGCCCCATGTTGTGACCGCCGAGACCGGTTGTCCGGATGTAAACCCAATTGGCCGAGTAAGAAACTTCGCGCACACCGGCGTAGGCGGGCAAGGTTTGTCCGGTCCAGGTGGTGGTGGAAATGCCGTTGGTTCGGTTGGCCAGGCTGGTGTAGATGCGAGCGTACTTCGCAGTGTTGCCAGTGAACCA
>JBQCEJ010000151.1:0-3210 GCA_051960355.1 Verrucomicrobiota bacterium
TCCGGTGATACCTAAATTAATTACATCCTTTTAACCGGCGATCCTGTCAGGACTTATCTTTACAACCGAAAACACTACTGTAAAAACAAGCAAGAAAGCGGCGCAAAATCAGGTTTGGTCGAGCGAACGCGCTGAGATAAATCGCAAATTCAGAATGCCACCAGAGTTGGCCCGCAAGGAATCATTTTCCTTTTTTGCCCAACAATGAAGCGAAGGTTCCTTTGTTGTCTTCCTGTCCTTGACGCACTTTCAGCTGGCCGAGAATGGAGTGCCAGCCGATGTAGATCTTGTGCCACTGGCTTTCCACGTTGCGCAGCGCGCCTTCGTTCATCTCGCTGAGATAACGGAGTGAAGGTGAATTGCCGATGAGCACGTGAACTTCTTCCTTGGTCGGGGAATTGACTTCGACCGACGCCAGGATCAGCTCGAGTTCCTGTACGATGACACTTTTCACTTCGAGAAATTGATTTTCGTCCTCGCTTCCGAATTTTTTGGTGCGGGCCAGATTGACGAACCCGTTGAACTGCTTCCAGCACTCCAGATAGTTTTCCATCTGAGTGATCAGTTGTTCGAGTTTTTTGGATGTGCTCATAGACGAGTATCAGTTTGATGACGAAGTGGTCTTTGGCGACAGAAAAATCATCGCCCCGCCGCGCAGTTCGCGCGCCGTGATCTGCAGGCTGGCAAAGTGAACATTGAATTCGGTCAACGGCATCTGCGCGGCGCGCGCTTCGGCAAACAGCGTGAGCACGTCCCGGGCAATCGCGCTCAGCAACGCTGCGGGATAACTTGATGCAACAGTGCTGGCAACGATGTTGCCGGCGCGATCCACCGTCAGAGTGCCCGAAGGCAACCGTTGCACCGCCGCGCCAGCTTTGGAAAAGAAATTTAAGAATCCCATGACGCCGTAAGTTTCTTTGTTTGTTCCAGCAACCGGCTGGGCTCGGTCTCAACCGGCCAGGCCACGAGGAAAGATTTTTCTGGCCACGGCAAAAACACCAGCCGCCGTTCCAGATTGCGAGCTTGAAAATGCGACAGCGGTCCAGCTTCGAGGCGCTCAGACAAGCGTTTGCACGTCTCGGAAGTCTGGAGCATCCATTTGCTTAATTCTTCCGCGCATTGAGTGCCCCACCCTTCCGGTTTGCCAGAATCAGGCACGGTGACCACCCATTCGGCTCCTTCCCGCGTCAGCGCTGACAACTTCCAAACGGTTTTGCGATGTTCCACGTCTTCAGAACTCGCGTCATCTTTGTTGGCCGTCTCGTCCATGGCCTGTGCGGCCTCGAGCAGCAGCGCATTTACAGATTTGTGAATGCTGCGTTCGCGGTCGGGCTCGGGAGGAAGATTTTCAAAGGTGCCTGAACGCCATTCGAGAATGCGCCGGAACGCCGCTTCGCCGCGTGCGCCTTCGGCTTCTGCGTCCATCAACTCGCCACCTTGAATCCAGATCTTGCCGATCAATGAGCCACGGGTAATCCGCATCAGGGTTGAACTCTGGGACAAACATTCCATCTGGATGATGTCCATCAGGCTCTTGCTTTGAACGCCGCGAAATCCCGCGTCATGATCCTGTCCCAAAAGCGACTCCAGGCATTCCAGAAACATCTGCATGTTCTGGTGCGTATCGGGCTTGAGCCAGAACAGATCAACGCCGAGAGCATACGCCCGGGAACGAAACTCCTCATCCTGCACCGCCGTCATGACCACCGTGCGCAGTTGCGGAAAGCGACGCCGAACGATGGAAAGCACCTGCAAGCCGTCCATCTTGGGCATCTTCAGATCGCAGATCAGCAAGCGAAAATGTTCCGCCTCAAGCAACGCCAGCGCGCGCGTGCCGGTGGTGGCGGTATGCACCTCGGGACGACTCGGCAACTGGCCGAGCATCTCTTTGTACATCTCCAGCAATTCCAGATCATCATCCAGAAGCAGGACTTTGTGATGCGATTCCATAGGGCTAAACCAAAAATCCAGTTACCACTTCACTCGCGTGAAGCATTCCGTTCACTCCACTCAAAGCAAACCGTATTCCCCAGCCCAATCCAAAGCGAAGTTTATCAAAAAACTTTACGTTAAGCCCTGCCCGGCACCAATCGCGCTCACTTCCCATCGCGAGATCTCCCGCGGGCAGTGCGAAAATCGGGCGGATGGTGGACAGGCAGTCCAGTGATGGGACAACCAACCGCTCCGCTTTTCGACGAAACAGGGGCGGAGAAGCACCTCGAAACCCTTAAGTCTGGCCTGACTTGCCTATCTCGGGCGCGGTTCGGCCCATGGCATGTTTCTTGCCCATGGGACGACAGCGGTAACGAAGGTCAGGAACAAAATAGGAATCGTGCCGGGTTCAGAAGCAGCGGCACCAGGTGGTTCGAGTGTTGGATAACGTAGCGCGCCAAATATCGAAGTTATGTTTGATTTTCTAAAAAACTTTTTTAACGGCAAAGAAGCCGAAGCCAACGAGAATGGAAACGTTTTCCAGCATCAGGCCGGAGCTCGCCAGACTGCTCCGCAGAATGGCTCCTCCAGTTCCAGTGCCGCGCCTTTTCGCCCCAAATACCCCCGCCAAAACACCCCGACCGCCCCAGAGCCCGCCGCTGTTTCCCCCGCCAGCGCGGCTCCTGGCGGCGGCATCGACATTCCGCTGCACGCGGTCTTGAGCGGCCTCCCCATGGAACTCAAGCGCTTCGTCCGCACCACGGAAGTTGGCGATGCGACTTTGACGATTTCCATGGACCGCGTTTTTTCGCAGATCGCATCGGGCGCGGTGAAATTGCCCTTCGGTGAATTGCGCAGGGCCGCTCCGGAACTGTTCCTGCCCCAAGCCGACTGCGACCAAGCCCAAGTGGCACTGCCGCTGAACGAAATTCTCAGCCGAATGGATACGTCCAAGCTCGCTCGCCGCCAAAATCAAAAACACATCGCGGTGCCCGAGGAGATCAGCAGCCCGTTTGGTTCCGATGGCAACGGCTTGATTTTTTCAGCCGGACCCGTCGCCTCGGAGGCACCCGCAGCACCTCGCTCAATTACTCCAGCTGCGGCCACGCCGTCCCACGCACCCAGCCCGATCGAAAAGAAGCCGGCGCCGCCCCTTGCCGCACCGTCCAAGTCCGGCAATGGTACTGCATTCAGAAGCGCAAATCCGGCGGCGATGAAACCGCAGCCGATGCAGCAAACGCCTTCTGCCCCAGCGCCTGCCCAACCGGCACCCGTACA
>JBQCEJ010000152.1:0-6238 GCA_051960355.1 Verrucomicrobiota bacterium
CTTTGATCCACAGGCTCTCGCCCTGGGAGGGCTCCGGCAGGGCAGGGTCTGGCTGCGAGCCCAGCGTCTTCATCGATCTGTTTTCATGCTTACTTGGGCCGCGACCGTCGGCTTTTCCCAGAGCCTGATGTGGCGGAACCAGGCCTCCGCGTGGGGGCTGCTGATGCCATAAACGCCGCATTTGAAATAGAAGCCGCCGCCATCCTTTCGGAAACCGCGTCCGGGCAGGGTGGCACGGAGTTCGTCATCAATGTAGATTTTGACCTCCCCTGTTCCAGCCGGGTTGTGGGTGACCCGGAGGTGGAACCAAGTGTCGAAGGCGTTCGTCTTGAGGACATGTCCGCCGCCGCAGACGAGCGCGCCATCGGCCTGCACGTGGATCATCATGGTCGTGGCGCTGCGGCCCGAACCCCAGATCTGCATGACGCAAGGATTGGCGCTGCCGCCCACGATATAGACGTCGGATTCGAACATGTGCTCGCCAGTGAGGTAATCGTTGCGGAAGCGCAGTTCGGCGCGTGGGCCGGTGTGGTTGGGAGGCGGGGCATGGGCCTTGTCTCCCTTGTTGACCCAGAGGCAATGCATGTCGGCAACAGGGTCGTAGCGGTGGTGCAGGCTGAGGTCTTGGTCCCAAGGCTTCTGGATGTCGTAGGTGACAGGCAGGACCTCCGTCCAGCCATCCGTCAGCGGGCTGCGGCTCCCGGACACGTTGCCGGCGGGTGGGCAGGCATCTTGGCGGGCCGCCGCCGATTTCTGTTGCGTCCCAGGACCGCTGGCGCAGCCCGTCAGGACAGCCACAGCGGTCAATGTCGAAACCGTGACAAGCAGGCGAGGTGCTTTCATGATGGGGAGCGGTTTATTTGGAAACCGCGGTTTCGCCAGAGGCCGTTTGCGGCTTTAGCGCGGACCAGGCCGGATTCGGAGTGGCCTCATAGACCCGTAACGAGCGCAGTTCATGGGGACAGGTGCCGACGCCGAGATAGACTGCGGTCTTGGGCTGCAGACCGAACTTTTCATGTGTCCCAGAGACGGTGACACCGTTGCAGCTCGCAAGGACATTGCTGCCGATGAGTTCCATGCGGAGGGTGTACCATTTGTTCGGCTCGAAGGTGGCGGGCTTGGTTTCGACCGTGGTGATGGTGCCCGGCTTCCATTCATCGTGCTCAAGCACCATGCCTTGCGCGCGGCCTTTCCCGTCCTGGTTCGCCCACACCGAAGCCGCGTAGGCGCGCGGGTTAAGCTTGGGATTGGTCACCGACAGCCGGCAGGCCGCCCAGTTGGTTCCGTCCTTCTGGAAGCGGAAGTCCACTTCGAGCACCGCGTTGCTGAAGCTGCCGCTATAAGACAGGACCGGCATGTGCCCCGCCTGCCAGACGCTCTGGACGCCTTCGCTCGTCCGCTTCCAGTCGGCATGCGCGCTTCGCACCTGCCAGCCCTCGGAGACGGCCTGGAGCTCCTTCGTGTATTGGGCCGGGGTTTTAAAGTTATCCTCGAACAGCAACTTGCCCTTGAGGGCCATCTGGCCAGGGCTGTTTGCGGCCAAAAAGGCCATTCCGAGACCTAGAGCGAGGCCGACGAACCGGCGTTTGGCGGGAATGTTGGATGGATTCATAAGGGTTGTGTTTGAATTTTGAGTGTGTAAGCCAAAGCGTCTTTGGCCGTGCTGGGGAACTCGACTTCTATGGCTCCGTCCGCCCCGTGCCACGGCAACGGGTCCGGATGGCCGAGCAGCACGAGGGAAGAGCCTGGCACCGGCTGAACTGAATGCAGTTGCAGGCGCGCGCCCGGACGACTTAGAACGATCGCATAGACGTATTTTCCATCCTTGCTTTGGGTCAGGCGTACCGACTCGCCGTCTTTCCAACCGTTGCCCGGTCGTGCGCACGTGTCGAAGATGCCTTCGCCGTTGATTTTCAACCAGGCGCCGACTTCTTCCAACTGCGCCAGAGCGGTGGGATGGAAACGGCCGTTGCCGTCGGGGCCGATCCCCACCATGAAGTTGCCTCCCTTGGCCACGGAATCCGCCAGGTTGTCCACGACCCACTTGGCTCCTTTGTATTGCCTGGCTTCGCCTTCCCAGGAGAAGTTCTTGCCCAGCGGGTAAATGACCATCCAGGGCATGGGGCTGGTTTCTTTGTCGCCGGGCACGACGCGCTCCGGAGTGTAGTAATCTCCGTAGTTGCCGATGCCGCGGTTGCGGAACATGACCTCCGGCTGGAGCTTGCGCAGGTCCATGATGGTTTCCCGCAGTTGCGGCCAGACCTCGGGACCCATGCCGATGTCCAGGCAGACCATGTCGATCTTGCCGTAGTTGGTGAGCAGTTCGCGAAGCTGTTGTTTGTGGCGCGCGATCATCCGGGCATTTTCCAGCGGAGTTTTGTCCGGGAACAGTTTGGCCGGCCGGTGCTGGCGCTCTTCCAGGTCCTTGATGCCGGGCGAATTGCTCGTCTGGAGCGGATGCCGCCCGTAAGGCCGGAAGTCCGCGTCATACCAGTCCGAGTGCGAAAAGTAGAGGTTGATCTTGATGCTGTGCTGGTGCGCCGCGTCGCAAAGTTCCTTGATGATGTCGCGTTTGAAGGGCGTATCCATGACGCTGTAAGCCAGGTCGCATTGTTCGATGGTTGGACCGCTCGGGGAACTGTAGTTGGGGCGGTAATGGACCCGTGTCTTCGTGTCGAACAGCGAAAAGCCCTCGTGATGTTTGGTGGTAATGGCGAAACACTTGAAGCCCGCGCGCTCGAAGAACTGCATCCATTCCTCGGCGTTGAACCCCTGCGGATTCCACTGCTTGTAGCTCTCGAGATAGGCTTGGCGCTCGGCATCGCTCAGGCCGAGGAAGGTCCACGATTCCCGCGCCGCCGGGAGCTGCGAATAAAGGCCCCAATGGATCCGGACGCCATATTTCAGATCGCGAAAGGCCTGGTAAGCGGCCTCGGAGGCATGCATGTAATTCGTATTCGGCACCACCTCGACATACGCGTTCTTTCCCGCCTCCTTCGGTGGGAACCGGAGGGTGGCTTCACGGTCAGGGCTGGCCGCGAAAGCGCTTAGCGTAAAACTGGCTGTGACAATGCCGGCAACGATTTGTGGGAGATGCCTTTTCATGAGAGCAGTTTTTTTGGGTATGGGGAGTTTGGGTGTGACTCGCGGCGTAAGCTTTGGGGGCAGCAATCCCCCAAAGCTGCAGTGGGCGGCTAGTGAGTGCGGGTAACCGGAGTTATCACCACTCCGCTTGGCTCCGTGATGGACGAGGACGCGGGGGAAGCCGCCGGTTCGACGGGAGCCATGCCGTCTTTGAAGTGTTTGACGGCTCTCCATTTGACGACCGCCTCGGGGGTGTTGAGGGTGCCGTAGCAGCCGTATTTGTGGTAATTCTTACCGTCGTGGTTCTTGGGATGTTCGTTGTCCGCGAATTCGAGAACCTTTTTATTATCGAGGTAGATGATGAACTTGTTCCCGACATCCTCCTGCAGGTGAATCATGTTCACCTTGATTTCCCGGGCGTAGCAGTTGGTGGCCACCCTGGGCATGCCTTTTACAATGGCATTGGCAATACCGATCTCTCCGCCATGGGCGGCGTAACCGCGCATCATCAACTGCGTGGCGCCTTCGTCGCTTCCCCAGACCTGCATCAGGCTCTCGTCGTTAAGCGGGGCAAAGAAGGTGACATAGCCTTCGAACTGGCGGGAGCCGGTGGCGTATTCATTTTCCAGGCGGATTTCGGCGCGGTTGGCACGCTTGTCGTGGAGCTTGAAAGTCTCCGTGGCCGTTTTCGCGTCATAGTCGTAACTGGAGCAGGCGGTGGGCGAACCCATCTCCATGTGGTTGGTCCAGTCGAAGGTGCGCATGCCTTTCCGGGTCGGGTAGTTGAAATCGACCAGGTGAATCTTCTGCTCCGGTTTGTATTGCACCCATCCGTTGCCAAGCTGGGCCGAGCTTTGGGCGCTCATGGCGAGATAGGTCAATAAAGCGAAGCAAGTAAGGCGGGGGGCTAGGTGCTTGCGGGCCGTGGTTCTTTTCATAGGCATATTCTTGATGTGTCGAAGAGGTTAAGTGATCACAGGAGTTTCGGTGGTACAGGGAAAGTGTGTGTCGACAAGACGCACTGGTGAACCATGGGCGGCGCGTGCGGGGGCTGACTGGATTTCCGGGTGCAACAGCCTGTTGAAAACATAAACCGCTTCTTTATAGCAACTGGCCTACCGTACGTACTTTGGCTTTTGGCAGTGTTCACTCGCATTTCGGGCGCAACGTTTTCGGATAATCCATTCGAGGTTGTCGGACCCCGACAAAATTTGCTATTGAACAAAGGTACTATCGCTCTGTGAGGATCGACGAGTATTAATGGCTACAGTTACGGCGGGCTAAACGTCACGGCACCATTCCTCGACTCTACGCATATCCACTTGGATGAAACGGCGAAACTCAAATTTGGGTGGAATTTGGAGTTTCATATTCAAGCCTCCTCAGATTAGGGAGCTTCCTAACTTTTCGCCGACGAGCTTGTGCAACTCCTTGATGCCCTCCGCCTGGTCAGCGCGGCAGACCAGTGTGGCATCCGGTGTGTGGATGATGATGAGGTCTTCGCAGCCGAGCGTGGCGATGAGATGTTGTGGCTCGCTGGAGGCGACCAGCATGTTCTTTGAGCGTAGCAGCAAATGCTTCTCCGCACCGAGCGCGTTGCCGTCTGCGTCCTTGGGGCAGATTTCTGCAAAGGCGTTCCACGAACCCACATCTACCCATCGGACCGGCATCGGCACGGCCAGCACCTGCACCGAAGCATCGCGCGAGGCCGGTTCCATGACCGCGAAGTCCACGCTGATTTTCTTCAGGCCGGGATAAACCTCGTTCAAAACTTTCTCTTGATTTGGCGTGCCCCAGGCGTCGGCAATCCGCATGAGACCGACATGGATTTCCGGTTCGTAGCGTTTCAAACAGTCTAGGAACGTGGCCGCGCGCCAGACGAACATGCCGCTGTTCCACAGGTATTTTTCCGCGCCCGCCGCAAAGAGTTGTTGCGCCGTGGGCGCATCCGGCTTTTCCCGGAAACGCTCCACCTTGTGCGCCCGACCGTCCGCACTTTCACCAAGCTGGAGATAGCCATAGGCGGTGGACGCAGCCGTCGGCTTGATGCCAAACGTGACGAGTGCGTTCGGATGTTTTTCCGCCAGCGCAAAACCGTGCGTGAACAGTTCCTGAAATTGCTCGACCGGTTCGATGATGTGATCCGACGTGCAAACGCCCATCACGGCATCCGGATCGGTCTTCAGCAGCACGGCGGCGCAAAAACCGAGCGCATTGACCGTGTCGCGCCCCACCGGTTCTCCCAGAAATTGCGCGTCCGTCAGGCCGAGATTGCGGCGGATGAGCCCACGATGTTTCTCGCCGGCACAGACTGCCCGATGTTTATCGGGAACAACGCCTTGCAACCGGTTGAAGGCGATTTGCAACAGCGTGTGGCCCTCGGCCAGCGGTAACAGTTGTTTGGGCAAATCGGCCCGGCTCCACGGCCACAACCGCGTGCCCGCCCCGCCTGCAAGAATGATGGCGTATCGCATGGCTTAGGCGCTTTCGAGAATGACGTTGGCGTATTGCGTCGTGTCGCCGGTGCGAATCAGGCCGATGGCCTGCGGCACGCGCTTTTTGAAATCGATGTGTGGCTCGTGTTTCAGCTCAATGCCTGCCAGTGCCTTGGCGAAGGCCACGCGGGTTTTCGGCGGATTATTCTGTAAAAATTCCTGCGCCATGAACGCCTTGCCGATGAAGAAATTGCCGCGCAACGCGGCGAGCACTTGCAATACCGTCGGCACGTCGTCCACCAGCGAAATGTCCACCGTCTCAATCATCGGCCAGAACGGGAAACCCCGGTCGGCGATGACCAGCGTGTTCGTGTGCCGCACGCGGCTGAGGAGTGAATTGATTTGCGGATTCAGAATTCCAGTTTTGAGCATGATTAAAATCCCCGCAGGTCGGTGCTGCTGCGCTTCGGCAAACCGGGTGCCGGCGTGCGCTTGAGCACGAGGTATTCAATGCCAAGTTCCGCGCAGTATTCGCGCTTGCCGCCCTTGTCGCCGTCTTCGTTGACGACATAAATGTCCGGTTTGAGCCGGCGGATTTCCGGGTCGGCATCCACCCAGCCGCTGCCGGTGGTGACGAGCGCCTGTTTCACAAACTTGATGGAGCCGACGACGTAGCGCCGTTCTTCTTCGCACAGCAGTGGATGGCCTTCGCCCTTGAG
>JBQCEJ010000153.1:0-2527 GCA_051960355.1 Verrucomicrobiota bacterium
TCGTCAACCTGCTTTCCAACGCGCTCAAATACACGCGCGATCGCGACCCGGCCATGATTGAAATCGGCTCCCGTCAGGATCAGGGAACCTGCGTCTATTTCATTCGCGACAATGGCGCCGGTTTCGAGATGACCTATGCGGACAAACTGTTCGGCGTCTTCCAACGATTGCACCGCCCTGAGCAGTTTGAAGGCACCGGTGTGGGCCTGGCGATCGTGCAACGCATCATTCATCGTCACGGCGGACGCATCTGGGCCGAAGCGGAACCCGAGAAGGGCGCAACGTTCTTTTTCACACTGAACGAAGCCGATTCCCATGGCTGAACCTGCGGCAGAAATTTTGCTGGTCGAAGACAGTCCCGACGATGTCACCTTCTTCGTTTACACTTTGGAAAAAGCCGGGCTGGCCGCACGCCTGCATGTGATTTCCAACGGCGCGGAGGCCTTGGAATTCATTTTCTGCACCGGCAAACACAAGAACCGCAATCCCGCCAATCGCCCCAAAGTCATCCTTCTCGATCTCAAACTGCCGCAAGTAAACGGATTGGAAGTCCTCCGTCGCCTGAAAGCGGACCCGCGCACACGCACTATTCCGGTGGTCGTTCTGAGTTCCTCACAGGAGGAGCGCGACCTGTCGGAAAGTTACGGGCTCGGCGCCAATAGCTATCTGGTCAAGCCTATGGATTTCGACGAGTTCAGCCAATGCATTCGCGCGCTCGGCCAATACTGGCTGAACTTCAACCAGACACCCAAACCCTGAGCTATGGCTACGCCCCTGAACCTGTTGATCGCCGAAGATTCGCCGGACGACGTCGAACTCATCATCGCGGAGCTCCGGCGGGCGGGCTTCGCTCCGAATTATCGGCGAGTCGAAACCGAAGCGGATTTTCTGGCACAACTCGCGGAGCAGCCGGAGCTCATTCTTTCCGACTATTCCATGCCGCAGTTCAGCGGATTGCGCGCCGCTCACCTCGCGCAGGAAAGCGGCTTGGACATTCCCTTCATCTTGATTTCCGGAACGGTCGGTGAAGACGCCGCGGTCGAGGCAATGAAATGCGGCGCGACGGATTACCTGCTCAAAGATCGGGTGGCTCGCTTGGGAACCGCCGTCGAACGCGCGCTGGAACAAAAACGCCTGCGCGTCGAACGCAAGCGGTCGGAAGAGGAATTGAGGTGGAAAACCGCCCTGCTGGAAGCGCAGGTGCACTCTTCGCTCGACGGATTGCTGGTTGTGGATAATCAGGGCAAGATCATTCTCCGCAACCAGCGAATTGCCGAAATGTGGAACATCCCGCATAACCTCAAGGAGATTCCCGATGACGCCCGGCAACTCCAATTCGTCATGAATCAAACCCGGCGGCCCAAGCAGTTCGTCGAGAAAGTCGCTTACCTCTACGCGCATCCCGACGAAATCAGCCGGGACGAAATCGAACTGATAGACGGCCGCCTTTTAGACCGTTACTCGGCGCCGGACAAAGACAACTCCGGAACGCATTACGGGAGAATCTGGACGTTCCGTGACATCACTCGGGAGAAGCAAGCGGAAGCCGCGCTGCGTTTCAGTGAGGCTCAATTGCGCGCCACCTTCGAGAGCGCCGCCATCGGCATCGCCTTGGTGGATCGCGAGGGCCGCCCAATCAAATGCAATCCGGCTCTGATCCAGATGCTGGGCTTTTCGGAAGCCGAACTGTGCCGGATGAGTTTTTCTGAATTCTCGCACCCGGAAGACCGCGAAGCGGATTGGAAATTGTACCGTTCACTGCTGGCCGGCGAGCGCGACCACTACGAACTCGAAAAACGTTACGTGCGCAAAGACGGGCAAACCGTCTGGGGTCACCTCACGGTTTCACTGGTCCGCCACGCGGCCGATGGTTCGCCGCTGACCATCGGCATGGTCGAAGACATCACCGAGAAGCGCAAACTGGAGGAGCAATTTCGGCAGTCACAAAAAATGGAGGCCATCGGCCAGCTGGCCGGCGGCGTGGCGCATGACTTCAACAATATTCTCACCGTCATCCAAGGCTACGCCTCGCTGCTCCTGGCCGAATTAAGTGACGTCCGGCTGAAGGAATGCGCCCAGGAAATCGTTGTCGCCAGCGGACGCGCCACCGGTTTGACCCGGCAACTGCTCCTGTTCAGCCGCAAACAATTGATGCAACCCGCCCGCTTGAACCTGAACGAGACGGTCGGCCACATGACGAAAATGCTGCAACGCATTCTCGGCGAACACATCGCACTGCGCCCGCGCCAAGCCACGGACCTGCCGCTCGTCCACGCGGATGCCATCATGATGGAGCAAGTGCTCCTGAACCTCGCGGTCAATTCGCGCGACGCCATGCCGCAGGGCGGGCACTTGACGATCACTACGAGCGTTGCAAAGATCGCCGAACCAAAAGTTCAGCAGAATCCCCCAACGGTTGGCGGCACCTTTGTCTGCCTCAGCGTTGCCGACAACGGAAGCGGCATCAGGCCCGAGATTCTTTCCCGCATTTTCGAACCTTTCTTCACCACCAAGGAACCCGGCAAAG
>JBQCEJ010000154.1:0-6764 GCA_051960355.1 Verrucomicrobiota bacterium
TTGCGCTCGGATCCGGACGGGACCGGACGCACTCGAAAACATTGCCCATGTGATTCCGGCGGACCTCGAGCTTCACCGCGTTGTTCGGCAGCGGTGCGCGAAGCAGTTCTTTATCGCTCGCACCGATTTCATCGCGGTTGACCCAGATCCATCCGTCGCTGCCAATGAATTTGATGCCGTTGCGCTGGCCATTCGGATTAATGATCTCTCCGTTCCATTTGTCGTCCGGCGTGGTTTTGACAACTTGTTTGACCCCGTTCGCCCAATGGAGCGTGGCTTCAAATTCACTCGGCGTGGTGTAACCGCCCGGCACCGGCGGAGCGATGACCTGCGCTTCCACACTGATCGGACCGTCCAAGCCAATGCCCCAGCGCGCAATGTCATTGTGATGCGCGCCCCAATCAGTCACCGGACCGCCGGCATAATCGAACCACCAGCGAAAGGTCGTGTGGCAGCGTTCCGTGAAGTAGGGCGCTTGCGGCGCTTGCCCCAGCCAGAAGTTGTAATCGAATTCCGCGGGAACGGGCACGGACTTGAACGGGCCGCCGCGAATGCCGCCGGGCACAAACACCTGGACCTCCTTCAGCTTGCCAAGGCGCCCGTTCCGAACCAGTTCGCACGCGAGATGGAAACGTTGCTCGCTGCGCTGCTGCGTGCCGGTCTGAAGAACGACTTTGAGATCGCGCACGGCTTTGATCACGTGCCGCCCTTCGTCAATGGTCAGGGTCAATGGTTTCTCGCTGTAGATGTCTTTCCTGGCGTTGGCCGCGGCAATGTTGACAAGTGAATGCCAGTGGTCGGGAGTGCCTTGAATGATGGCGTGGACATCATCCCGTTCCAGCAGCTTGCGGAAGTCATTATATTTCGCGGGTGTCTTGCCATCCTTCGTGAACCGCCTGGCGGCAGAATCCACATGCCGCTGATCCACATCGCACACGGCAATCACTTCGCCGTAATTGGCGGCATTCACCGTGTCCCCCTGCCCTTGACCGCCGCAGCCAATGAGCGCAATGCCCGGGCGATCATTCGGACTGGCAACCGCCTTGGCCACCTCCGCGGCCGCAAGTTCGCGCTGCACGAACCACAGCGGCAATCCCGATGCTGCCGCCGCCAGCGAGCACTTCTGCAGGAAGGAACGGCGTGAGATATAGAATGATTTGTTCATATTCAAGAGCAACGTGGTTCCGCGCAGCGGGAGAGATCTTCAGGGCGTGATCACTGGTTTGGGCATCGCTCCCTGCCAACCCGCCAGCCATTGTTTCGTTAGCGTTTCAACCAGTGCCTTGTTCTCAGGAGCGCTGGCGACATTCGTGTTCTCCTGTGGATCGGTCTGATGATCGTAAAGTTCCACGGCGGTCACTTTGGAATGATCCGCGGCTTCAACCCACCGGGTGAACCGATAATGATCGGTGCGCATCGAGTAGCCCATCAACTCCTGCTTGCCAACCTTGCGCGGATACTGGCTGAAGGCCGCCGTTTTCCAGGCCTTCTCGGGATTCTTCAAAAGCGGTTTAAAGCTCAGACCTTCCAGATGCTTCGGCAGCGGTAGGGCTGCAAGATCTGCCAGGGTGGGATAAACATCCACGAACTCAACGAGCGCCGCCGTGTGTTTGCCGACGCTGATTCCAGGCCCGGAAACGATCAGCGGCGCCTGCGTATCATTTTCGACGTCGGTGTGCTTGGCCCAGGCACCGTGCTCGCCCAGTTTCCAACCGTGATCGCCCCAAAGCACGACGATCGTGTTCTCGCGCAAACCCAACCGCTCGAGTTCGTCCAACACGCGACCGACCTGCGCGTCCATATAGCTCACCGCGGCGTAATAGCCGTGTTTCAATTGGCGCGCGTAGTCGTCGGGAATCTGTCCCGCAGGAGCGCCAGCATAACTGCGCACTTCGTCGCGTGTCGGAAACGCGTAACTCGGCGCGTCCTTGGGACGGAACGGATTAGTGGCCAAAGGAATTTTTGCCGCATCATAAAGATCCCAATATTTCTTCGGCGCGATGAAAGGCAGATGCGGACGAATGAAACCAACGGCCAGGAAAAACGGCTGCGATTTGCCTTTCAAATCTTTCAACGCGGACACAGCCATGTCGGCCAGTTCTCCATCATGCAAGGCATTGTCCGGCGCGTCCACCGACCCAAAGGGCGGCCCGCGCTTGGCCGAGACCGGCGCAGCATCAGGATCCGCTCCGCGTTGTGACGCCCGCGATTTGGGAAAGGTCGTCGGAACCGACCAGGAAGCCGGATCATCCAATCCGAGATGAAAAATTTTACCCATGCCTTGAACAAAATAGCCGTTGTTCTTGAAGTGCTGCGGCAGTGTGATCACGTCGGGCAACGTTTTTCGGAAATGAGTGACCAGATCGTAAATGCGCGTGGTGTCCGGTCGCGTCCCGGTTAGCAGACTGGTTCTCGAAGGCGAACAGACCGCCTGCTGGCAATATGCGCGGTCAAACACGACGCCGCTTTTGGCGAGCCGATCGATGTTCGGACTCTGAATGACGCGATTGCCATAACAACCGAGTTCCGGACGCAGATCATCGACGGCAATAAACAGGACATTCAGCTTCGCGGCGGGTTTGAGGTCAGCCGCCACCGCATTGAAGAGGTTGAGCGCTGCCAGGGTGAACAGGATCTGAACCACCCATGCGCGTTGGATTTTATAAGTGTGTTTCATTTTGTGTGAGAGCGAACTGAACAAATTACCAGTCATCCGTGCGGAAGGGCGAGGCAGGCAGTCCGGCTCCATTGTACAGATTGCAATTCGGGTTGTCCGCCCACGCATAGCGCACCGCGACCGGAGAGGTCACCTTGGAATTAGAAACCGTCACCTGATCGCCTTTGATGCTGGCTTTGGCCCAAACCCATTTATGATCCGCTCCCGCGATCGCAAACCCTTCCAACTCGCCGCCCTTCGCCACCAATCCGCCATCGGCGTGCGTGAAGGAAATCACGATTTCGTTTCCGTTGAGTTTATGGCCCGCCGGCAATGGCCCGGAGAACGGAATCTTTTCGCCATAAACTTTAGCGAGCGCCCAGAGGGCCAACCGATGGCCGACGGTTTGTTTATCCTTGGGATGAATGTTCGTTGCCTCGCCGACATCGATGGTTACGGCCATCCCCGTGTTGGGCACTGAAAGCGTGTGCAACATGCTTTCGCGCATCACCGCCCAAGAACTCGTCGCGCCGGGGTCATCCGTGGCTTTATGGAAATTCGGCAATTGTACCCAAGCAAAAGGAAAATCACCTTCGCCCCAACGTTCCCGCCAGTCTTGAATCAGCAGCGGCAATTGCCTCGCATAAAGCTTGGCGAATTCACCGTACGCATTGTTCTCGCCCTGATACCAGACAGCGCCGCGAATTGTGTAGGGAATGATCGGCGCGATCAGGCCATTGAACAAATTGGCCGGATAATTTTTGTGCTCTCTGGGATTGATTGGCTCCTGAGGTGGCTTCGAGATGGGCTTGCCCTCAGCTTTCCGGTTGGCTGAAACGTTCTTCCAGACTTCCAGTTGCTTCTCATATTGCGCCCGCGCCTTTTCCGGGTTGTAAGGCACGCGCACTTTCTTTTCCCACTCTTCAAAAACGGGCGCGAATTCAGGTTTTCCTTCCTGCTTCGGCTGGCTGATCCATGCTTCGATCGGCGTGCCGCCCCAAGAGGCGTTGATCAGGCCGACGGGCGTGCCCAGTTTCTGGTGCAATTCGCGACCAAAGAAATACGCGGCGGCCGAAAAATTTCCCACCGCGTCGGGACTGCAAACCACCCACGTCCCCTCGCAGTCTGTTTGTGGTGTGATCGCTTGATGCCGCGCCACGGTAAACATGCGGATCTGCGGGAATTTGGCGGAAGCCTTTTCGCGCCACAGATTCGTGGCCGCATTCACCGGCAATTGCATGTTGGACTGACCGGATGCCAGCCAGACTTCGCCGATCAAGACATCCTGGATCGTGATGGTATTCTTACCTTTCACGGTCAGCGTCACGGGTTCACTGGCTGAAAGCTTGTCCAGCGTCACGTCCCACTTCCCTTCCGCATTAGCCGTAGCGGTTTTGGTTTGCCCGCCAATCATCAAAGCGACTTCCTCGCCGGAATCCGACCAACCCCAAACGCGGACGTCGCTGGCTCTCTGCAAGACCATGTGATCGGAAAAAATCGCCGGCAATTTTACATCGCCGAAGCTTTGCGTGGCGGTAAAATTTCCGGCGGCGAACACCAAGGCGAACACCATGTTTCTGGATCTCCATAATCGAGTGAGTGAAGTGAACTGCATAGATTATGTTTGTGGACGCAATAAAACGGGCCCGGTTACAACTTGCAGGCGCAGATGCGGGCGGCTCGCGTTCGATCATTGAACACAACAAGCACGATGTTTATCTCACGAGCAGTCGTCCACGTCGGTTCTATCCGCCATTTGGGGGATGTGCATCTCGCGCTGGCTTGCGCTTGAGTGGAGTTCAAGCGTGAGTGTCGCTGAAGGCAGCTCTGTTTGCCGACAGCTCATTTGCCCTTGGCTTTCGGCAACTCGATCCAGAATCGCGTTCCATTGCCGGGCTCGGATTCCAAACCGATCGTGCCATTCATCCGCTCGACGCCTTTGCGCACGATGGAGAGGCCAATGCCCGTCCCTTGATAGCGTGAGCCGTTCAAGCGCTCGAAAACGCGGAACACGCGTTCATACTGGGGGGCAGGAATGCCAATGCCTTTGTCCTCCAGCCAAAGCCGGACGTGATCGCCTCGTTCCTCCGCACAAAAGCGAATCGATGGCCGCACGCCTTTGTCGGTGAATTTCAGGGCGTTGCTTAGCAGGTTGGCCAGGCACTGTCCGAGCGTCACTTCATGGGCCACAACGGTGGGCAAAGGTTCCACGGTTTCGATTTGTGCCTGGACCTGTTCGATCTTCGCGGTGTACTGAAACAACGCCGCGCGCCACGCCTTGCTCACCTGAACCGGGCTGAGTTTCATTTCCGCGCGCGCCGTCCGACCGAAAGCCAGCAAATCCAGCAGCAGTTTGTCCATGAACTCCGAGGACGCCTGGATGCGGTTTAGCAAATCGCGCGCATTTTCATTCAGATCGGATGTGTGATCATCCAGGAGCAATTGTGAATAGCCGCTCATCGACCGCAGCGGAGCCCGCAAATCGTGGGCGATGGAATAGACGAACGCTTCAAGCTGCTCGTTGGTGGCGCGCAACTCGCGCGTTCGCTCCGCCACCGCACTCTCCAGATTCCCGGCGTACTGTTCCAAATGTGTCCGCGCTTCCGCCAGCGCCTCTTGCGCCTGTTTCGAGCTCGTCCGATCCCGCAGCACCTTGGTAAAGCCAATGTGCTCCCCGGCGGCATTGCGCAAACCCGTGGTGACACCCGAAGCATAAAAACGGGTTCCATCTTTGCGCCGCATCCAACGATCGTTCTGACCCGTGCCCTGTTTGGCGGCGTCGTGAAACTCCTGTTCCGGGACACCCGCCTCCAGATCTTCCGGCGTGAAGATCAACGGAATAATGTTCTGGCCAATAAATTCGCTCTCCTCAAATCCCAAAATGCGCCGCACGCCCTCGTTCCAGCTGGTGGGCCGGCCTTCATTGTCGGTGCGAAAGATGGCGTAATCTTTCACCTGCTCAACCAATGTGCGATAGCGCTCCTCGCTTTCGCGCAAGGCCTGCTGTTGCCGTTGCTGTTCTCGCAAGAGGTCGCGCACCTGGTATTGCCGGCGGCGGGAACGCAAAGCCACATGCACGGATCGGAGCAGCGTGGTGGAGCTGATGGGCCGTTCTAACAGGGTGAGACTGCCGGCGGCGGTGGCCGTCAGATCGAGCAATTGCGTCAGGCGTGTTTCACCGCCTTTGGTGAGGATGACAATCGGCAATTCCGACCAGGGCGGCTGCGCTTTGAGGCATTCCAGCAAACTCGGCGAATCGGGCATTTGCAGCGCTTCCTCGGTCACCAACAGCATTCCTCCGGCCGCTGAACCGCGTTGGCAAAACTCGCCCAGTCCACTCAGGATGAGCGGCTCAAAGCCTTGATCTTTCAGGAAGGTGGCCATCGACACCGCATCCTGCCCGACCGGGGCGATGATGCTGACGCGCTCGTCTAAGCTATTCGGCATCCGCCTCCTTGATCATGCGATCTTGCACGCCCTGAAAAACGGGTGTGCCCGTCAGAACTCCGCGAAATTCTTTAAGCGGCTGGCCGATATGGATGCCTTTGCCAGTCACGAGTTTGAATTCACGGATGGTTTTTTCGTGATTGCCGCTGCGCTTTTTAATGATCGCCACGGCCTGTTTGACCTCGCCCACCGCTTCGAAATAGCGCAGGCTCACGACCGTGTCTGCCAGATAAGTGAGGTCCACCGGCGTCTGGACGTTCGCCATCAAACCATGCTGGGCCAGGACTAGAATCGTTATCACACCCTGCTGGTTGAGGAAGGAAGAGAGTTCGTGCAGTTGCGTATTCAAGTATTTCTCACCCGGCATGGCGTTCAGATAACCGTTGAGACTATCGATGACCACCAGTTTGCAACCGGCCTTCACCTCGCGAATGATATTCGTGGCAAACTCACCGGGAGACACCTCGGCGGGATCAATCTGCGTGGCGATGATACGCCCGCTTTCCAGATGCGACTCGAGCGGGATTCCCAGGTTTTTGGCCCGCGTCAACATCATCTCACGGGTCTCATCAAAGGTGAAGATCAAGCCTTTTTCACCCAGACGCGCCATTTGTGAAGCGTATTGTAATGCGAGTGTGGTTTTGCCCGTGCCCGCCGGCCC
>JBQCEJ010000155.1:0-4144 GCA_051960355.1 Verrucomicrobiota bacterium
GCACTTTGGGTTCACCGCCATCTACACTGATGCTGCGGATGTACACGTGTTTGTAAAACGGATGATCATCAGGTTGCACATCATTGCCGAAGCTGATAAACACAATGGTTTTCCCATCGGGTGAAACGTGCGGAAACCAGTTGTTAAATTCATCCCGCGTCAGTTGCTCCTGCTGTGTGCCGTCAGGCTTCATCCGCCAGAGTTGCATCAAACCCGTCCGCGACGAATTAAAATAAATGAACGCGCCGTCCGGGCTGTATTCCGGACCGTCATCCAATCCCTGGGCGTCGGTCAAACGCGTGTCCGGACCGCCCTCCACCGCAATCTTGTAGATGTCGAACTGCCCATCCCGTTGTCCTGTGTAAACGAGAAATTTTCCGTCCGGCGACCATCCGTGCAGATACGAAGGCGCCTTGGCGGTTACTTGCTTCGGTTCGCCCCCGGTTATCGGCAACGTGTAAACGACCGATTTCCCATCCATCTCCTTCGCGCCATGACTGATGCCCATCCTCTTCCCGTCAAACGACAGCACGTGATCGTTGTTACATTTGTTGGCGAACCCGGTATTGAGCAGCACGGGCGTTTTGTTCGCGAGTGAAAATCGGAAGAGCTGGCCTTTGGAATTGTAAATCAGCGTCGTTCCATCCGGCGTCCAGTTGGGCGCTTCAATTCCATCCGGCGTGTTGAACACCACCCGTCGATCGCCACTCGTCACGTCCAGAATTTCCAAACGGCTGCCGAGATAATCGTGGTAAGGAACAAAGTTTTCTCGGGCGGGAATCGTCAGACGCACATCGCGAAAGTCGGCTTGCTCCAACACGCTGGGATTGTGCGAGCAAATAAACAGACCGACATAAATCTGGTCGCCAAGTTCCACGTCATCTAGCTGCGTCGTCACGAACGGCTGGCCAAACCGCGCGACCGACATCGTGAAGCGCTTGCCACGACGCTCGAGTTGAATCACGTCGGCGGCCGTGATCGATGATTTGATTTCCTCCGTCTGCGCGCCCGGAGCGCGACGGAACTGGAGTGATGTCAATCCGTCGCCATGAACCGCAGCGCTGACGTGAGCCGAGGCAGTGTCGAGTTGGGAGCGGGCGATGACCCCGATTTTGCGATGCGGCGAGTCGCCGGGCCCGACCAACTGCGCCCGGGTTTGAAGAATGAAATCCCCCTTGATGCGTCGCCATACGAAGTGAAATTCATCGGCGTCAAACCACATGTTTTTGCCCGCACCGGAAACGGAGTAGGACTGCGTCTCAGGATGGTAAACCGCCGAGCCGCGTTTGGCGGGTTGGCCCACATCGGTCTGCGATTCAAATTCTCCGAGCAGCGGCGCGGAATTCTCCTGAGCGTTAACGACGTCAGCCATGGCGAAGAACTGGCAAGAGAGCCCGATGAGCAAAGTTCGAGCTACATGAGAAAATTCAAAACGAGGAAATTGCATAACCAAAAACTTTCTCAGGCTAATCCACAGATCGGCTGCTTTTTCTCTGGCCCGAGCTTGGAAAGCCGAGTCAGGCCAGCCCAGCAACTTTCTCGCAAACCCTGCCAGCACGTTGTTTAAAAACGATTTGGAATCCATCCGAAATCCGACCGGCACAGCGCGCGGAACTGAGAGAAGCGCTGTATGGCGGCAAAACCGTTCCGCAGTGGAAGCGAGCTTACGGACAAAGCACCTTCCGTCCACCCCACAAAACCATGGGGCTGGCCGCAATCCGATTCGCTGGGGCGATCACCCAATGTGGTAAGAACTGCGCGTGTGGCGGAGATTGTGGGAGAACGCACTGGAACGATATGCATACGACAGCGACACGAAATTCGGTGGACATGGCTTGGTTGAACGTTTTCTTCGGTCTTTGGCTGATCGCCTCGCCTTTCGTTTTGGGCTTCACCCATCACGCGGCCGCCCTGTGGAATAACATCGCCGTCGGGATCGCGGTGGTGCTGGCCGCGATCGTCAGCAGGCGAACCGACGGCCTCGCAAGAGGCGCGTTGGTGTTGCTCGGCGCATGGCTGTTCGCATCGCCGTTCATTCTTAATGCCGCCCGATCCAGTTTTCTTTGGAACAACGTCATCCTGGCATTCGCTCTCGTCATCGGCGGCGCCAGCAGCGGAGCCAATGATCGCTGATTACCGCGCGCTCAACTCACGGGCGCTCCTTCGCTTTCACCAGTGATAAGCGGAATTCCCCCATCGCGCTGGGGCTAAAACCCACTGTGAGCCCGAGCTGCTTTCACTAGAGTTCTCGCACAGGACGGGCGCAGATTTCGCTCCAGAGCCACAAGCCGGTTCCCGGTTTTCCGCAGAGCGCAATTGCAGTGTCCGATCACTTGGAAACCAGAACTAAATCAACATGAGCGCAGCATCAAAACGCTTGCCGAACGTCGCCCCCGCGATGGAACACACAACCGTGTTTCTGGCCTTTCGCGATCTGGATCACGAGCGCATGGGCCGAAAATATTGTGAGACGGTGTCGAAACATTTTGGCTGGACCGGCCACGTCAATGTCCTCGCCTGGAATTTCGACATGCTCGCGTGCGGCGCGATGGGGCAAATGGCCGCCGCCGATGCGCGCCAGGCTCAATTGATTGTCATCGCCACCAGTTGCGGTGAATCTCTGCCGCCCACGATCAAGGATTCCGTCAAGGAGTGGTGCTCGCCGCCGCGAACCGCTCCGGGAGCGCTGGTCGTCGTTCTGAGCGAATGCCTGGGTTTCTCGGAAGCGCATTGGCCGGAGTACCACTTCCTTGAACAGCAGAGCCGCCGTTGCAACCGGCACCTCATCGTTTACGCCAGCGGTCTGGCACCAGAGAACGGCAGCGCGTTCCACCTGCCCGAAGCCCGGCGAGTCACGGCGGGAGGACTGCTCGCGGTGGAAGGCTTTGCCGAGAACGCCGCACTGGGCTGATCCGTTTCAGAATCGAGTTCCTCTGAGTGGGTCTGAATTCTTCCAATCAGATTCCAGCGGCGAATTCCCCGCCAAGCGCCCAATCACTTTCCGCAATTCGCTTCGCGGTTCCCCGAGAGACGTTCCCGTCCGGCTGTGCCACATTACGCAGATGAGGAGAATGGCTGTCATCATCAACGAGTGTTCGGGCACGGTGAAAAAAACCGGCCAATCCAGGCTGTTGGAGCAAATCACACACTCGCTCCGTCGCCACGAGATCACCGCAAAAATGCAGTTTCTCGCCGGCGATCAGGTTCCGGTCGCCGCGCGCCAGGCCCGCGAACAACAGATGAACGCCGTCGTCGTGGGTGGTGGCGATGGCACGATCAGTTCGGCGGCGGGAGTTTTGGCGGGATCGACTTTGCCTCTGGGAGTGCTGCCTCTCGGAACATTGAATCACTTTGCTCGCGATCTGAAAATTCCCGGCGACCTCAACGCGGCCATTAATGTGATCGCGGCGGGTGCTTGCCGCCAGGTTGACATCGCCGACGTCAATGGCCGCTTTTTTCTGAACACCTCTTCGATTGGCACTTATCCGCGAGTGATCGAGGAGCGCGATGCCGTTCAGGCGCGAACGCACCACCGAAAGTGGCCGGCGATGGCTTTGGCGGCCATTCGCGTCTTAGCCCGGCACCCTTCCGTGCGCGCGTCCATTGAAGTGAACGGCAAGATTTCGCAGCGACGGACGGCGTTTGTCTTTGTGGGAAACAACGTCTATTCACTCCGCCTGTTTGCCGAAGAACTCCGGCCGCGGCTGGATGCCGGAACGTTGTCTGTGCTCAGTCCGCGATGCCACGGGGCGCTGTGCTTGAGCCGGCTGATGTGGCGTGCCTTGAAAAGTGAACTGCGCGAAGCCGAACAATTCGACGAGTGGATTGCTCCGGAAATCTGGGTGCGACTGAACAAGCCTACCGTGCGTGTCGCCGTGGATGGCGAAGTGGTGAGATTGCCAACGCCGCTGCACTACCGTATTCATCCAGGAGCGCTCCGCGTAATCGCTCCGCCGGTTCAGGCATGAAAACAATCGCCCATATTTCCGATCTGCATTTCGGGACGGAAGAGCCGTTAGTGACGGAAAGCTTACGCGAGGACCTGCAAGCCATCGCCCCGGCGCTCGTGGTGGTCAGCGGTGATCTCACCCAACGGGCGCGACGACATCAATTCGAGGCGGTGCGTGATTATCTTCAGCGCCTT
>JBQCEJ010000156.1:0-17421 GCA_051960355.1 Verrucomicrobiota bacterium
CACGAGGATCAACTCGATCAACGTGAAAGCTCGCCGGCATGTGTTCCCGATGCGCACGGTTACTTCTTCGTCCAGTTGTAAATGTCATCGTCGTTTCCGGCCTGACCGTCCGGTCCGGCAGACGCGATGTCGAAGGAGCTCGTGTTATTTTTGCCCGGACAAACGTAGCTGTAATCGCGGCCCCAGGGATCCTTGGGAACGGCATCGGTGTCGAGGTACGGTCCGTGCCAGTTCTGCGCGTCGCGCGGCCTTTGGATCAGATCCAGCAGACCGTTTTGACCTTTGGGGTAGTAGCCGTTGTCCACTTCGAACGTATTCAACGCAGTCTTGAAGGCGGAGATTTGAGTGACGGCCGCCTGCTTGCGGGCGTCTTCACTGCGACCGGCAATTTTTGGAACGACGATCGCGGCGAGAATGCCGAGGATTGCCAGCACCAGCAGCAGTACAATGAGGGTGAATCCTTGGCGACGGTTTCGAGGGTTGGGTTTGTGTGTGATGCACTTCATATTTTTCGAGAGTGAACGATTTATTTGATGTGTTCCTGCAAAGAGAAGATCGGCAGCAGCATGCCGATGAAAATGGTGCCGATAAATCCCGCGATAAGAAACAGCATCGCCGGTTCAGCGAAGGCCACAGCGGTTTTCAACTGACGATCCAGATCGCCTTCGGTGACGTTGGCAATGCGGACGAGTTCGACATCCAGGCGACCGCTTTCTTCGGCGATTGCAATCATTTCCAGCACGGAACCGGAAAACAATCCTTCGCTGTCTTTCAAACTGTCACCCAGGCGTCCGCCTTCCTGCACGCGTTCGATTGAGCGCGAAACGGCGTCCACGAGAATCTGATTGCCAATGGATTTGCGGCCCACGTTCAGCGCTTGCACCAATGGAACGCCTGCCCCGAGCAGCGTCCCTAGCATCCGGCAGAACCGCGCCATGGCAAAACGTGAGGCCAAAGGCCCGACCAATGGCGCTTTCAGCAGAATGCCTTCCCAAACGCGTTTGCCTTTTTCCGAGCTAAACCAGTTGCGAAGCAGGATGACGCCAATCGCGATGCCGATGGCCACAAACAATCCGTAGGAGCGAACGACGTGGCTGACGCCGACGATGATTTGCGTGATCAACGGCAGGTCGCCGCCGAAGCCCGCAAATATTTTTTGAAAACGCGGAATGAAGAAAACCATCAGGAAGGTCAGCACGCCAAGCGCCAGCACCAGCAGAATGCAGGGATACAACATCGCGGTCATGACCTTGGATTTCAGGTCTTTCTCGCGCGCCTGAAAATCCGCGATTTGCGATAGCACCAAATCCAGGAAGCCGCCGGTTTCTCCCGCTTGCACCATTGCGGTGTAAACGCGCGGGAACGTTTCCGGTGATTTCGACATCGCATCCGCCAGCGACATGCCATCCACGACATGATCGTGAATTTGTTTCCACTTCGCGGCGACGATCGGATTGGAAGCTTCTCGATAGAGAATGACCAAAGCGCGGCTGAGCGGCACGCCGGCCGCGAGCAAACTGGAGAGCAGTCGCGTGAAGTTTTCCAGATCCTTGGCCGACACTTTCTGCGATTGAAAATTGAGTGAAAGGTTTCCGAGGTCGCCCAAGCCCTTGGCCTCAGCAGCGCCCTTGGGCTTGGCGGTGTTCGTCCCGGATTTCTCCGCCAGACTGACCGGTCGCAGTCCCATCACTTCCATTTGGCGGAACGCATCGGGACGGCCAGACGCTTCGATCTGGCCTTCGGCAACCGAGCCATTTGTTTGCAGCGCTTTGTATTGGAAGAGCGGCATGGATCAATTATTGCGGGCGATGGGTCGCCAACATCGCGGGAGTCTGCGCTTCCGAAGTCGCATCGAGCGTTTCGTTTTTTGTCGTGCGGGCCACCTCCTTGGCGGTGGTAACACTTAAAACTTCTTCGACTGTGGTGATGCCCAGGCGCACCAAACGCCAGCCGTCTTCAGCCAGCGTGCGCATCCCGGCGCGGCGGGCGGCGTCGCGAATCTGATCACTGGAAGCGCTCTTTAAAATCAACTGGCGGATTTCATTGTCGCTGTCCATCCATTCAAAGATGGCGTGCCGTCCAAAAAATCCAGTATTGCGGCATTCACGGCAGCCGACCGCGCGATAAATCGTCGCGTCCGCAGGAATGTTGAGTTGCGCTTTGAGCGCGTGCGACGTGGGCGAATCATCCGGTTGCTTGCAATGCTTGCAGAGCACACGAACCAAACGCTGGGCGAGCACGGCTTCCAGCGAGGAAGCGACGAGATAAGGCTCCACGCCCATGTCCACCAGACGCGTCAAGGCGCCCGGAGCGTCATTGGTGTGAAGCGTCGAAAAAACCAAATGTCCGGTCAGCGACGCCTGCACCGCGATCTGCGCGGTTTCCTGATCGCGAATTTCACCGATCAAGACGACGTCGGGATCGTGACGCAGAATGGATCGCAGGCCGCGGGCAAAGGTGAGCCCGGCTTTCTCCGAAACCTGAATCTGGTTGACGCCCTTGAGCTGATATTCCACCGGATCTTCAATCGTGATGATCTTGCGAACGGAATCGTTGATCTCATTCAACGCGGTGTAGAGCGTTGATGTTTTACCGCTGCCGGTCGGGCCCGTGACCAGGATGATACCGTGCGGCATTTCCAGCACGCGTCGGAAGCAATTCAACTCGCGCGAGTCCATGCCGATGTCCGGCAAGCCGCGCAGCTTCGAATTCTGCCGCAGCAAACGCATCACGACAGCTTCACCGTGCAACATCGGAATCACCGAAACGCGAATGTCCACCTCCGCGTCGTCGAGGCGAATTTTGATGCGGCCATCCTGTGGCAAACGCTTTTCAGCGATATTGAGATGGCTGAGAATTTTGACGCGTGAAACGATCGCCGGTTGAAAACGCTTCAATTGCGCCGGGACCGAGACGTCTTGCAAAACGCCATCAATGCGATAGCGGATGCGGAATTCATCTTCAAACGGTTCGAGGTGAATATCCGAAGCGCGCAGCTCAATTGCGTCTTTTAAAACCTGATTCACGAAGCGAATGATCGAAGCGTCTTCGGCGGCATTGTCGAGATCGGTGTCCTCGGCATTCTCATCGACAACTTCAAAGCCCTTCTCCTCGTCCAACGTGTCGATCGTGTCCGCACCGACGCCCAAGCGCTTTTTCATTTCGCGCTGGATCGCCTCGCTGGCGGCCAGAACCGGTTTGAGGTTCAAGCCGGTTAAAGTCTTCAGCGCATCGAGTCCTTGAGTTGCGAACAAGCGGCTGGTGGCGATGTGCACCGAGCCGTTCACGCGTTTCAGCGGCAGCAATTCCTCCTTCAGCAGAATGCGCGCGGGAAAAAGGGAAAGCAATTGCCGGTCAGGCTCCAGGTCGTCGAGCGTGGTGTAATCCAGTCCGTATTCGCCCGCCAGCCATTGCAGCACATCCTCTTCGGACTTCAGCGCGAGACCGGATTTTTGCCGCAGCAGCAACTCGGCGTCGCCCGCAGCGAGTTGCCGGGCAACCACCATTTTGTCGAGCAACACTTTGAGCGGGGAATCCTGGGCAATGACTGGGCTCATGATTAAGTTTCGGGTGCGGCGGCTTGAAACCGCCGCACCCGTTCGGAGGCGGCGGTCAAACCTGCCGCGTCTATCAGGAAATTATTTCAACAATCCGTCCAGGACAGCGACCGCTTCCTGCTTCGGGGTGAGAACCATCTTCAGGTCGGCCTGGGCTTTTTCCAGAGCGGCCTCTTTGCTTTTCTGGGACGCACGATATTTTTGCAGGGCGGCTTTCACCTGTTCAGCCGGCGCGTTGTTGTCGATGGCTTTCTGCAAGGCTTCCTGCTCCGGGCTCGGCGAGCCGAACATTCCGCCACGACCGCGGTTATCTCCACTTCGGTTGCTGTCGCTGCTGCGACGGCTGAACATGCGGCTGGCGCCACCGAAGCCCACGTCACGACGAGCGTCCATAACCTTTTGAATGCGTTCTTGAATCACTTTCCACTCACCATCGTCGGTCACGCCCATCTGTTCCTTCACATTATCCATCATGCGCTGCTGCATGGCCGCTGGATCGAAACCACCTCGGCGTCCGCCTTGATCACCGCCACGTTGATCACCACCATTGTTGCCGCGATTGCTGTTGTTCTGCGCCGAAACCGTCCCCGTCGCCGCACACATCAGCGCAACGGCTGCTATGACTAAAGATTTGCTCAGTTTCATTTTGCCTCTCTGGTTTTTCGATTTGGGTTTATTTTCGACCGGAAACACCACACGCGTTCCGCGGCGATTCTCCTTTGATGCAAGCGACGTGCCACATTGTTTTCATGGGGAATTCGCCCCAGCGATCGGCTCAGACGTGCAAGCTCTGCTCACTTGCGCAAAAAGCGCGCGCAGGATTTGCACACCGATGCTCTGGAGGAACGCGGGAAGCGCCGTCAATTTTGAGCGTCGATCGCAGACTCAGAAGAGACGAGTTGAGGCGAATGCCGATGATGGCTTGAAGACTCGGACAAATCCGGCCAAACGATTTGCCAAAATGGTTCGACCGTGCGGAACGCGACCGCGTTTCAGTGATCGCGCTTGAGGAGGAACTCCGCCAGGGCTTCAAGCGCTTCGGCTCGGCCCTTGAAAATCTTCAAGGAGGCGAATGCTTTTTCGGTCAGCTGCTTGGCGATCTTGCGGGATTTTTCCAGACCGACAATGGACGGATACGTCGCTTTTTGAGCTTTGGTGTCTTTGCCCGCTGTTTTGCCGAGTTGCTCGCTGGTTTGAGTCACATCCAGAATGTCGTCGATCACCTGAAACGCGAGCCCGACATGATAGCCGAAATCAGTCAGCGCCTGGAGTTGCGCGGGCGAACAATTCGCGCTCATACCGCCCAACCGCACCGAGCAGCACAGCAGCGCGGAAGTTTTGCGCTCATGAATGTAGCGCAGCTGGTCCACCGAAGTTTTCTTGCCTTCGCCTTCCAGATCGGCCACCTGCCCGGCAATCAGCTGCAATGAACCGGAGGCTTTCGCGATTTCAAGGATCACCTGCTGATGCGAGTAGCGCGGCCAGCCTTTGCACTGGGCGGCGATTTCAAACGCTTGGGTCAGCAAGGCGTCCCCAGCCAGAACAGCCACGCCTTCGCCGAAAACCTTGTGATTGGTGAGCTTGCCGCGGCGATAATCGTCATTGTCCATCGCCGGCAGATCATCATGCACGAGCGAGTACGTGTGAATGCATTCCACCGCGCAGGCCAGCGGCATGGCGTCAATTTCCTTGCCGCCGCAGGCGGCGGCCGCTGCCAAACAGAGCGCCGGGCGCATTCGCTTGCCACCGGCGAAGAGCGAATAGCGCATCGCTTTGTGAATGGTGGCGGGTTTGGTTTTTTCCGCGGGCAGAAAGCGATCCAGCGCCCGATTCACCGACTCGGTGCTCGAGTTCATGAATTGGGAAAGATCAAAAGCCGGTTTGGGTTTGGATTGGGCGCGTTTAGACATCGCAGACATGCGCGGGTGTTTTAGGGAAAGCGGTTTTCGGGCGCAAGCGGATTCGAAATTTATATTGCTTTCAGGCGGCCACCAGCTATGTTGCGCAGCTCTATTTTCCTAGGATTTTACTTTGAACTCTGAATTAACAAAAAAGGCTCTGGAGAAGGTTGGTAATCCCAACGTTCTGATTAATCTGGTTTCGCGCCGCGTGCGCCAGCTCAATTCCGGAGCCGGGGCGGTCAGCCGACCTCTCATCATGGATGTCGGCAATATGGGCGTGGCAGATATCGCGCTGACCGAGATTCTCGAGGACAAGATCAGCTTCGAAATGCCGGAATTGGTCGAGCTGGTTCGCCCAACTGCCAAGAAGAAGAAAAAGGCCTGATCGCGCCCAGCGGCTCGCTCCATTTTTTGATTTTACAAGCCAGCCAGAAGGGCGACCTTCTGGCTGTTGTTTTTTATGGCGGATATCGTCACCAATTCGAAAGCCCGACGCGATTACCACATCCTCGAAACCTTCGAGGCGGGAATCGTCCTGCACGGGACCGAGGTGAAGGCTCTGCGTGCCGGCAAGGGCCAGATCAGCGACGCATTTGCGCGAGTGGAAGGCGACCAGGTCTTTCTACATAACGCCCACATTGACGAATACACCCACGGCAACGTGCAGAATCATCAGCCTAAGAGCGTGCGGAAGCTTTTGCTGCACAAATCGGAGATTCGAAAGTTGTTCAGTCTGGCCTCAATCAAAGGCAACGCGCTGGTGCCCCTTTCGCTTTATTGGAAGAATGACAAAGTCAAAGTCGCTCTGGGCGTTGGCAGCGGCAAAGCGCAGTATGATAAGCGCGAAGATCTGAAACAGCGCGAGTCCGACCGCGAACTCAAACGGGCAACCATGCACCGCCTGAAGAATCGGTGATCGCGGTGGAGGATTGAATCGAACTTCGGCGGCAGCTGGAACATTAAGCCGTGCCGGCGGCGCGCGGCCTTCAGGCCGCTTCAACGTGATTTGACGCAGTAATTCTCGAGCGCCAACCGTGAGCAACCTTGAAGCGGCATAAATGCCGCGCCCCGCTCTGCCTCCGCAGGGTTCGTACTCGGAAAGCCCGTTCCAACTGCATCGTTCCGGTTAAACCCCTGTTTTCTTTACGACTTTGCGGCCTTGCCGTGAGGGCCATCTCCATCTGAACCTGGAATTAGAAGCTCGCAAAAAACGTTAACGAACGCCCGCTCTAAAAAAAAGCGTTGAAGCAACCTGCTTCAACGCTTTAGAAAAAATCAAAAGATCAGGCTTTAGCCGTTTCTTTCTTCCAGGTGCGCTTCGGCGCTTTTACGACCAAACCCTTTTTGATCGCATTGGCCGAGGCCGTGACATAACGCACTTCGCCATTCGGCATCACGGCTTTGACGCGCTGCAGATTGGGATAGAACTTGCGCTTGGTGATCGCGGTGACGTGCGTACCGATACCGCCGGATTTCTTGGATTTACCACTGCGCCAGATGATGCTGCCCTTCATGGCGCGCTTGCCTGTCAGTTCACAAATTCTCGACATAAATTCTTTCTTAAAAAAGGAGTGGTGAACCTACCAGCCAAAACCGTCGTGGCAAGCATTATTTCGGGCAATTAACCCGGTCCGGCGGCCCATTCCCCGGTGAAACCCTTGGGGCAAGTTTAGTGATCGGCCCGTCTGGCGCTTCCCGAGGAGAATAATAGTCTCTCCTTCGCGCTTCGGCGCACCAGGTAAAATCAATCGGGAAAACAATTTAATGAAACACTCTGCTGTCCATTCGTTCGCCCTGTCGCTGGCCCTTTGTCCCGCGCTTTTGGGTCCCTGGCATGCCACCGCTTCCAACCGCGTGGTCGCGTGGGGCGATATCCGGTACGATGTCACGCTGAGTTCCGCCCAAAGCCCTGGTGCCAGTCAAATTGCTTCAGGCAGTTTCCACAGCCTCGTCATCCGGAGCGACCGGAGCCTCGCGGCCTGGGGCGATGATCGCTTTGGGCAATGTGATGTTCCTTCGAATCTGAAACGCACGCCGGTTCTCGCCGTCGCTGCGGGAAATGTCCACAGCTTGGCTCTGCTTTGGAACGGCACCGTGGCAGCCTGGGGCCCCACCAACGGCGAGTACGGCGATTTCGGCCAAACCACCGTTCCACCGCAGCTGAAGAAGAAGGTGGTCGAGATCGCCGCGGGCGCGCTGCACAGCCTAGCGCTCAAGCGGGACGGAACCGTGGTCGCTTGGGGTGGCAATTGGGCCGGACAATGCGACGTCCCCGCTGGACTCGATCATGTTGTCGCCATTGCCGGAGGCACCGCCCACAGCATCGCTCTGAAGAAAGACGGCACGGTCGTCGCCTGGGGCGCAAACGAGCACGGCGAAAGTGCTGTGCCGGCTGGGTTGGGCAAGGTGGTGGCCATCGCGGCTGCCGGTTTTCACAGTCTGGCTTTGAAGAGCGACGGCACCGTCGTTTCCTGGGGGACTTACGGTCTGGGACAAGTGAATGTTCCCGACGGCTTGACGGATGTCGTGGCGATTGCCACGGGGGATTATCACGCGTTGGCGCTCAAGAAGGATGGCTCGCTGGTTTCCTGGGGATTCGATAACGCGGGCCAATGCAACCTTCCCACCGACTTGAACAACGTCGTCGCCATTTCCGCTCGCGGCAACCACAGCATGGTTTTGATCGACGATGCTCCCAAACGCTCTTTCCGCGGTCGCCACTGATTCGAGCGGGTTCAAAATTCACCTTGGCGCGCTTTTCGGCGGAGAATTTCTGCGTGCGTTGAAGAGTCTCCTTGCCTATCTTCCGCCGCATTCATGGCCACCGTAAAACCATTTGCCGCACTGCGTCCGAAACCCGAACTGGCTGATCGCATCTGCGAATTGCCCTACGACGTGATGTCGTCCGAAGAAGCCCGCCAGATGGCTTCCGGAAATCCGCTCAGCTTTCTGCACGTCAGCAAACCGGAAATTGATCTGCCGCCCGGCACCGACCTCTACTCGCCGGAAGTTTATGCCAAGGGCAGCGCCAACTTCCAAAAGCTGATCGCCGAAAGCGCTTTGAAGCAGGATGCGCAGCCGAGCTTTTATCTTTATCGCCAAATCATGGGCCGACACAGCCAGATCGGGCTCGTGGCCGCCGCAAGTTGCGAGGAATATCTCAAGGGCATCATCAAGAAACATGAGCTGACGCGCCCGGACAAAGAAGACGATCGCGTCCGCCACATCGAAGCCTTGAATTCCCAAACCGGCCCGGTGTTCCTCACCTACCGCGCTGTTCCCGCCTTGGACCAATTCGTAGCCAGCAAAACGTCAGAAAATCCCGATGTCGATTTCACCGGAGCCGACGGCGTGCGCCACAGCTCGTGGGCAGTCAGCGACGCAGCCGGCATTCAACTGATCGAAGCCGAGTTCGCGAAAATCCCCTTCCTCTACATTGCCGATGGACATCATCGCAGCGCGGCGGCAGCGCGGGTTTATCAAAGCCGCCAAGGCGCGGGCGGCAGCGCTTCGTTTCTGAGCGTGATTTTTCCGCACAACCAGATGCAGATCCTGCCATACAATCGCGTGCTGAAAGATCTGAACGGCTTGTCTCCGGAAGAACTCCTGCAAAAGCTCGACGCAGTTTTCATCATTGCTCCGCAAGGGTCTCCGTCGCCAACGCGCAAACACGAACTCGGTTTGTTCCTCAGCGGCAAATGGCACACCCTTCATTTTCGACCCACCTTCGCCGCGACGACGGATCCAATTGAGAAACTCGACGTCACATTGCTTCAGAAATACGTTCTGGATCCGGTGTTCGGCATCAACGACCCGCGCACGAGCAAGCGCATCAATTTCGTCGGCGGAATTCGCGGCACAGCCGAGTTGGAGAAACTGGTCAATAGCGGCGAATACGCCTGCGCGTTTTCCATGTTCCCCACCAGCATTGAAGACCTGATGATCATCGCGGATGCCGGCGGGATCATGCCGCCCAAGAGCACCTGGTTTGAACCCAAGCTCCGCGACGCGATGTTCTGCCATATGATTTGAACCGTGAAGACTGCGACGTAAACGCGAAGTCGCCTCGCGCGGCCGCCGTTTCATGTTTCACGTTTTACGTTTCCGGCCTAATCTCCTACATGCCGACCCGGCTTCAACGCAGTCTGCGCGCCACCTTTGCTGGCCTGGGCGTCAATGTTGTGCTGTCGATTTCCAAGTTGCTGGCGGGAATCTTCGGCCATTCACACGCGTTGATTGCTGATGCTATCGAATCCTTGGCTGACGTGTTCAGCTCTTTGATCGTCTGGCGCGGATTGGTCGTGGCGGATGAACCGCCGGATGAGGATCATCCGTATGGGCACGGCAAAGCAGAACCGCTGGCGACGGCTGTGGTTTCCATCATGTTGTTGCTGGCGGCGACCTGGATTTCCTCCCAATCCATTCACGAAATCGGCAATCCGCACAGCGCCCCCGCGCCGTTCACACTTGGGGTCCTGATCGCCGTCATCGCGATCAAGGAAACCTTGTTCCGCTTCGTCTCGCGCGAGTCGATCATTGTCGAAAGTTCCGCTGTGGCCAGCGACGCCTGGCACGATCGCAGCGACGCGATCACGTCCTTTGCCGCGGCAGTCGGCATCAGCATCGCGTTGATTGGGGGCAAGGGTTACGAAGCGGCGGATGATTGGGCGGCGCTCGTGGCAGCCGGCGTGATTGCCTGGAATGGTTTTCGTTTGCTGCGCCCGGCACTCAACGAGCTGATGGATCGCTCACCCAACCGGGAAGTCATTGATCGCATCCGGCGAGTTGCCGAAGCGTCTCCCGGCGTGGCGGGCGTGGAGAAATGTTTCGTACGCAAAATGGGCTATCATCTGTTCGTGTATATGCATGTGGAAGTTGATCCGCAAATGACGGTGGTTCGCGCCCATGAAATCGCTCACGATGTAAAGAACAGGGTTCGCGCCGAAATCCCAACCGTCCACGACGTGCTGGTGCATATCGAACCGGAAAAGCCTTCCAAGCCATCACCGCAAACGACGTAAGAAGTCTGCAAGGATTGATTCAGCGTGATCACGCAAAACCCGACAACGCATTTCAAAGGCTGGGCCAAACCCGGGCCCATTCCGCCCGGACTTGCCGATGGTTTGAGCGTTGAACCACACGAAACCCTCGATGCGATCAGCGGGCATTTCCGCCTCTTTCAACTGCGCGCCGGACACCGATTTTCCACCGACGACATTCTCACCGCATGGTATGGCACGAGTTGGTGTCCGACTGCCCGCAACGCTCTGGATCTGGGCAGCGGGATCGGCACCGTGGGAATGATCTGCGCGTGGCGTTTGCCGGGCGCCCAATTCGTTACAGTGGAAGCGCAAACGGAAAGCGCTGCGCTCGCGAGAAAGTCGGCCCGCTACAACGGCTTGACCGAGCGTTACCACATTCGCGAGGGCGATTTTCGCGAATCCGGCGTGCTGCGCGCGGACGAGAAGTTTGATTTGATCACCGGCAGCCCGCCGTATTTTCCGCAAGGCGCAGGCGTCGAAAGCGAACATCCGCAGAAACTCGCCTGCCGCTTTGAATTGCGCGGCACGGTGGCGGATTACTGTTCCACCGCCGCAAAGCATCTCGCGTCCGGCGGATTTTTCGCGTGCGTTTTTCCCGTGGAACCCGCGCAACTGGCCCGCGTGGAATCTGGAGCCAAGAGCGCTGGACTCGTCATCGTCCGCAAACGTTCCATTGTTTTTCGTGAAGACGAACCGCCGTTGATCGGGCTGTTTGGCATGATGCGCGGCGAGGATTTGCCCGGATCATTTCGAAACCAAACCTGGGAAGAACCACCACTTACCATCCGCACCCGCGACGGCAAAATTCACCCGGAATACTCGGCGGTGAAACTGGCCATTGGCTTCCCACCATAAGCCCGTCTGGAAATCCGTTCTAAAAAACTGAAATCTCGTCGGCAATCGCAGGTTCCGAAAAAAAATTGAAACGATTCGCGGGCGCTGCCGTCTGACTCCCCATGCGTCTTCGAAAGGCTTTCACCTTGATTGAACTGCTGGTGGTGATCGCGATTATTGCGATTCTGGCTTCCATGCTTTTGCCGGCCCTTGCCTCGGCCAAGCAGAAAGCCTGGACGATTCTCTGCAATTCGAACCTTCGCCAGATCAGTTTGGGAATGACGATGTATGCGGATGATTCCAACGGAATGCTTCCTGAATCAGGTGGTTCCATCCCGTGGGATGTAACTTCGCCGAGCACGCAGAAACGCAGTTGGATGCAGCAGGTGTTTGATTACACCCAGAACACGAATGTCTATCACTGTCCTTCCAACAAGCTTCTCCCAGTCAGTCAGCAGTCGGCGTTCAACTACTTCAATGGCGCCCGCGCGGCTTTTGTGATTGGCAATAAACCGGCATCGGTCAGCACCCGCCGAATTTTGTTTCCCACGGCATACGTTTTGGCTGGCGACACCTTGGAATTCACGCCGGACGATGCGGACAAGGACGACTACACTCAAAACTGCGTCGGTGGATTGGTGAACGGCTGGCCCTGGATCGAGTGGCAGGCGCACAGCAAAGGTCAAAACATCCTCTTCGCGGACGGACATTCCAAGTGGTACAAGGGTTACAATACGAACGAGATGACCTTCCGCTACGATTCCATTCACGGCTGGGAATGAGCGCAGCAAAGGCGAGTGGCACCGGGATCAACAGCTTCTGGACAGATGCCCATCGCGACTACTAAAGTGCCGAGATGGCTGCACCCTTAAGGAACGGGTTTGCTGAACACGTGATTCAAGCCGCTGAATCGGTCTTGAAACGAAACGGCAGTGTCGGCCCGTTGGAATTGTTTCAAGAGCTACGTTGGCTCCATCCGGCTCACGTCGAAAGCTGGCGCAAGGGGAATGAACATTATCCAACGCTGGAAAAGTGTATTCACATTGGCCCGGCAAAATTTGAGAAGGCGCTTCAACATTTCCAAGCCTGGGCGAAGCAGCACGGATTGCGGTCCATCGAAGCCGCTTACACGCGCCGCAGTCCGCGCGGCATCGAACCGCTGCAGGTCACCATTGATGGGAATCCCCAACGCGAACAGTTTTACCAAACCCACTACGCGCCGGCGGATTTGCCGCAGAATAAAGCCTCGCGGCTCGCTGCGAAACTCAACAAGCCGCCTGACATTGTGGTTTTCGAAAAGTCTGGTGAGGTCGGCAAATGCAGCGAGTGCGGCGCGGAACTGGCCGATGGAGATCACCTGTGCCTGGAAAAGAGCCAACCGCTTTGCCTCACCTGCGCGGATCTCGATCATCTCGTTTTCCTTCCTTCCGGCGATACGGCAATGTCTCGCCGCGCGCGCAAGCACAGCCCGCTTTCCGCCGTGGTGGTGCGCTTCAATCGTCGGCGAAAACGTTATGAGCGGCAAGGTTTGCTGGTCACTTCAGACGCGTTGACCCAAGCCGAAGAGCAATGCGCCGCCGACGCTCCCGAACGCGCCGCGGCCCGAACCCTCGCCGCGGTCGCCCGAATTGAGAACGACCTCGAATTCATTGGAGCCATGACGAAAGCGATTCTCGACCAGTTTCCTGCCTGTGAGCCGAGCACCGCCCGCCGCATTGCCGAACACGCGGGCGAGCGCAGCAGCGGTCGCGTAGGTCGTTCGGCTGCCGGGCGTGATTTGGACCCGCGCGCCATCGAATTGGCTGTGATCGCGCACATTCGTCACGAGCACACGAACTACGATCAACTGCTGATGAAGGGCGTCGCTCGCATGGATGCGCGAGCGCTGATCCGCGATCGAATCCAGGAAATTCTTGCAGGGTGGTCTGGGTCGAAGAATCTCGGAATTAAGTAAGTTTGGGGAAATATATTCTATAAAGATTGTCTGAAACGTTTTGGGTCCGAAGGCGTCTGCTTTGTAGAACAGATTGGATTCGCGGGGGACAGTTTCGCGCGGCTTGGCATGCTGTTACAACCGCACGGTAGATTGGGCATGGCAGGATTTACTCATTTATGATCGCACAAAGGCGGCGGGCTTTTACTTTGGTCGAACTCCTGGTGGTTATCGCCATCATCGCGATTCTCGCCGCATTGCTGTTGCCGTCGTTGTCCAAGGCCAAGCAGCAGGCGCAGGGCGTTTTATGCCTGAACGGCGGTAAACAGCTCATGCTCGCCTTGCTCACTTACGGGAGTGACAATAACGACTTATTTCCACCAAACCCGGACGACGCCAACACGAAGCCCGGCTATAACTGGTGCAGCGGCAACGCGTCAATTGGCGGACCGTATGAATTCAATCCCGACGTGCTTAAAGATCCGGGCTTGAGCCTCTTGACGACCTATCTGTCCGGGAACACCAGCGTGTTTCACTGCCCGGGCGACAAGCGCACTGGTCTATATCAAGGAACGAATCCTTCATTGATCGGAAAAACCGTTCCCGCGGCACGCACCTTTTCCATGAACCAGGCGATCGGCACGATTGACCCCGGCTTTGACGCCACCGCGCCCGGCTCGGGGGGCAATAATTCCCACAGTGGCGCTCCGACTCTTCCGGTGAATGGGCCATGGCTGAACAATCAATTTAGTCATCGCCGCAATTCGCCATGGCTCACTTACGGCAAGTTCACGAGTTTGAACCGCCCGGGCCCTGCCATGACGTGGGTTTTGATGGATGAAGATGTTTCGCATATCAACGATGCCGCGTTTGCATTCGGGATGGAGCGACCGCAATGGTTTGATGTCCCTGGCACGTATCACAATGCCGGCTGCGGTTTTGCCTTTGCCGACGGCCATTCCGAGGCGCACAAATGGCGGATGAGAGGACCCAAGCAAGGCATGGGATTTACGATCGTTGATGCCGCTGACAAGCAGGACTGGCTTTGGATGCGGGAACGGACCTCAGCAGACGCCACCGGCACCATGCCTGAACCGCAGTTGTGACGCGGAACATTGGCTGGACGCACGTTTCCTGGGTTGCATTTCGATTTGGTGACGGTGCGGTTCCGCTGTGACATAAGATTCCCGTTGCGCCGCGAACCGTTCATTTCCGTTTTGCGTTCCGCCCGGGTTGCCGCTTTAATCCCGGCGCATGAAAATTGTTTTAGCGTATTCTGGCGGTCTCGACACCTCGGTCCTCATGTCCTGGATCAAGGAGAAATACAATGCCGAGATGATCGGCTTCTGCGCCGATATCGGACAGGAAGAGGAACTTCACGGGCTGGAAAAGAAAGCCATCAAGACCGGCGCTTCCAAGATTTACATCGACAACCTCCAGGAAGAATTCGCCCGCGACTTCATCTATCCCATGCTGCGCGCTGGTGCGATTTACGAAGGCCAATACTTCCTCGGCACGAGCATCGCCCGCCCGCTCATCGCCAAACGCATGGTCGAGATTGCCAAGAAGGAAAAGGCCGACGCCATCGCTCACGGCGCGACTGGCAAGGGCAACGATCAAGTGCGCTTCGAACTCACCGCCGCTGCGCTCGCGCCCGATTTGCAGGTGATTGCTCCGTGGCGCGACGAGCGGTATCGCAGCGAATTTCCCGGTCGCCAGGAGATGATTGACTATTGCGCCAAGCACAAGATTCCCGTGCAGGCCAGCGCCAAAAAACCGTATTCGATGGATCGCAACCTTCTGCACATTTCTTACGAAGCCGGCAGTCTCGAAGACCCGTGGTATGACAGCTACGACCTGAAGAATCGCAGTTATTTCACCACGCTTTCCGTGCTGCCCGAAGACGCGCCGAACAAGCCCGAGTTCGTCGAACTCGATTTCGTGAAAGGCGATTGCGTCGCGGTCAACGGCAAGAAGCTCAATCCGCTTGGCGTAATGAAGGCGTTGAGCAAGATCGGCGGCAAACACGGCGTCGGCCGCGTTGATATGGTAGAGAACCGTTTCGTCGACATGAAATCGCGCGGCGTGTATGAGACGCCCGGCGGCGCGATCCTGCTCTTCGCGCATCGCCAGATGGAATCGCTCACGATGGACCGCGAAGTCATGCACCAGCGCGACGCGCTCATCCCGAAATACGCCGAGCTCGTCTATAACGGTTTCTGGTATGCGCCGGAACGCCTCGCGCTCCAGGCTTACGTCGAGGAATCGCAGAAGAACGTCACCGGCACGGTGCGCGTGAAACTCTACAACGGCAACATCATGGTCAGCGGCCGCAAATCCCCCGTGAGCCTTTACAACCCGCACATCGCCACGATGGAAGCCGACCCGACCAAAGCCTACAATCAGGACGACGCCACCGGCTTCATCCGCCTGAACGGCCTGCGCCTGAAAGTCGCGGCGAAGGTGCATGGGAAGAAGAAATAAAACCTCGTTGCTCCTCTAAATGCAGGAGAAAGCCTTCAACGATTTATGGGATGAGATTCAACGGGATGTTGAAAGAGAAAGAGAATACGCCAATGCGGCAAGTTTCAAGCGGCGAAAAATAATCCGCCGGTATTATACTGAAGCCTTGCCCGAAATAATGGCTCTTGCGCGCGAGAGCCTTATCACTTGGTATAGCAAATACCCATTTGATTGGGAGTTTAACAGAAACGAAAGCTCATTGTGGGCAAGCATTGCGAGTCGTCCGATGGTGATGTATCCAGAATTTCCGGTGCTGGGATACTTCGTAGATTTTGGGAATCCTTTTCTAAAAATCGCGATCGAAGCGGACAGCGAGAAATATCACAACAAAGAAAAAGATCGAGAGCGAGATCGTAAACTCCTCGAAATCGGCTGGAAGACTTTTCGAGTGACTTATAAAGAAAATTTCACACCGTTCAAGGAGCTAGGGGAGATTTCAGAATTGATCTGTGATGGCCATGAAAGTGATGGTTTTCATGAAATGGAAAACTGGATGCTGAACACGTCAGATGGAGTTGTTCATGCAATCAGATTTTTCTATTTCATGTCTGATGAGCAAAAAACACGTTTGATGGAAAAGTTTCCCACTTATGTGGATTTGGCGGAGAGAACCCTCAAAATACATCGCCTCGAAAATTTTGAGCTTCCTAGTCTATTTCATCTTCCAACCTATCGACGCTTGGGGACGAGCTAGTTAGATCTTTGCCTTCGTGAATCCCAACGGGATTCTCAGCCCAGGGTTGCGAGGCACGAGCTACCCTGGGTTCGCGTTCCATAAAACGAAGAGGTTGCATCGGCGTTCTACCGCGAATGGATTCAACCCTTTCAGGGTTAAATCATTTTACATCCCGCCCAGCGTGACCCCTCCGTGGTCGGGGCAACGCTGGGCTGAATGACCCATTCCCTTCGGAAAATTCCTTTACGCCTTGGCCCCTTTGAATCGAACTGGTCCTTTGCGAGAGAACTTTTTGCTGTTTCAATCCTTGCGATGCTGACCAGCGGACTTCCCTTGCAAAAGCGCTTTGCCCGCTTACACTCGCGCTCCAATGAGATCGACCCTTCTCCTGTTCGCCTGCTCAACCATCACGTTCGGCTTCACCTTGACGCTGCCAGCGCAGGACGCCGCCAAACAACCAGTCACGATCCGAGCGACTGTCGGTGACGTGACAGATAATCGGACGACCGGCGTGTTCAATTCGGAATGCAAGGTTGAGCTGAGATTTACCGGCGACGCTGCGGCGGATGCTTACAGCGTCCGGCAGGTGCGGGTCAAGAGAGCCGAAGATGAATTGGGCCGGGATTTGAAGCCCAAAGACAACGACGGTTCCGTCGGCTCCTCCAATTCCGGTCGCCGCAGCGGAGCGTTGAAGACCGAAGTCACATTGCGCAACCCGTCGCGAAATGCCGCAGTGATCAAACTGATCGAAGGCGAGGTTGAGTTTTTCAATCCGACCGCAGCGAACGGCGGCGTGCTGGTGATCAAAGACATTCTCAAGCAACCCGCTGAGCCGATCCAAAATCCGGCGCTCAAGAAATACGGAGTTGAGTTGATTTATCTCACCAAAGAAAGTTACGAGGCGAAGAAGAAGCAACTCGAAGAACAACAGAAGAGCAACACGGGTGGAGCGATC
>JBQCEJ010000157.1:0-4330 GCA_051960355.1 Verrucomicrobiota bacterium
TTTCTGTATTCATATTCGTGCTTTCTGTTGCACGAACAACAATCTCACAGCCGTTCGCCCGGCTTTATGACGCGCCATTTGCAAATTCAGTGGGGGGAAGTGCAAAGCTGATGGAGCGATGTGCAAAAGGAAAACCCACTCTGCAAAAATGCAAAGTGGGTTGTGCAAACAACGGTTTTTTCAGAAATTAACCCACACCAAGCTTTTTTTTCTCCTCCTTCCATGCCGCATATTCACTCTCGCTGTTAAATACCTTGGAAACCTCGGCGATGGTTGGTTTGCGCCTCAATTTCTCTTTCAGGTCTTTCATGACAAAAGATTTGAAATGCTTTCGTTCTGCACTCGCGCTCCTGGTCGCACTCTTCGCCGCACTCTTCCAATCACGGTGCCAAGCGAGGAACCTACGCGCGTTGTGCTGATAATCTGAAATCGCCATCGGCACCATGTTTCTGAAAGCCTCAACCGCCTCAGCACGGCTCAATGGAACACCGTTCCACGGCGTCAATTGATCGCCAGCCATCCATTGCTTGTGCCCTAATTCATGCCGCAACCATTCCTTCAAAATGTCGGCGCGGTCTGCGGTGCGTCCTTTTTTATCTGGCAACATCAAATCGGTGAACTCATCACGGGAAACCGGATATTTCTTTGGTTCAGGAACCGTTATTTTTTCCGCGTTTGCACGCTGCCGTTCCTCTTGAAAATCCACCTCGCATTGCCTTTGTAGGGTAATCACTTCTTGCGCGGCAAACCAAAGATCCAAAGCTGTTGCGCAAATGGCCGCATGTTCGCCTCCATCATTCTTCCGGATTGTAGCAGCCAACATTGCAAGCTCGCCTGGAGAAGGCATCACAACTGGCCCGGCGTGCGGTTTTAGTCCAATCCGTGCATACCGACGCGCCCGGTAAATCCGTTCAAATCCCGGCGTCGGGTCCACTTGGCGTTGAGACTCTTTCGCCGCAATTGGCATCTTGTCCGCATTGTTGACGACGTGGCCCTTACTATCATTGGATGTTGGTCTCTTTTTCATGCTTCCTTCTGGTTAAAATGAACGATCTTCCCCTGCTCTTTTGTTGGTTCAATCGCGAACCACTTCGTTGCCTCCGATGGTTTCACCCGGCGAAGATAATGTTGCCGGATCATCTGAACAGAATTTCCGGCTTCATCCGCAACCCTCGGAACGTCGGCTGTAGCCGCAACCCGATACGAGATGAACGAATGCCGCAAACCGTTGTGCTTCCATTCAACTTTCGCGTCGCCTGCGATCTTAAGAAGCTGCTTGGTCGTGTTCGCATATTCACAAACGGGACCGCGCGGCTTCCTGTGTGGTTCAAGCCAGTGCTTCAAATTGTCCTGCACCGGCACCAGGCGCCGCTCGCCTGTCTTGCTCTTTGCGGCCCGGACTTCGATAAAGCTGTTCCCGGCTTCGTTGGATAGTTCGATCTCGCTCCAATCCAACCGCGCAACCTCAGCGTGCCTCAACCCAGCGAACGCCTGAATTGCAACGAACGGCAACATCCCGTCCTCGGTGTTTTCCAAGAGCTTGGCCAATTCTTCGGGCGAATAAATTTCGATCTCGCCAATCTTCCGCGCGGAATACTTCTGAACGTTTTCAAGCCAGTCGGTTCCCTTGGTGAGATAACCACGCAAAACACAGAACTGGCAAAGGAACTTGAGAACGTCCCGGTAATTTCGGCGGGTTCGTTCACTCAGGTCCAATCCGGCCAGCCATTGGGATACGATTGCCGGCGTGATCTCCGAGACCATCACATTTTGATCTCTCTTGAACGCGTCAAAGATCGCGCTGAGTTGCTTCTGGCGGGCGTTGCTCTTTTTGTCAGCTTTAGCCGCGGCCAGACAATCGGCGACAGCTTCCGCGACGGTCTTGCGCGGCACCGGAACATTATTCCGCTTCAACCAGTCCCGGCACGCTTCCAAAGCTGTTGCGCGGCCAGCCAGAAGGCTAAGAACCTCCGCGTAATCTCGAGCTACGTGATCGAGCGGCAAATTGATGCGGTCGGAAATCTCTCTCGCTCGAAGATAGACGTGAGCATCGGCATTGGTGAGTTGCAGCACGTCGGCCTGTCCAGCAACGATCTTGTCGATGGCATCGCTTGCGGCTTGCTTTGCATCGGCCAAGGATGATCGCCAAACCAGCTTGCGCTCACCCTTCACGCGGTAATCGAGAACGAAGTATTCCGTTCCGTTCTTGGTTGTGGGGCGAATGCCGACGGTTATCCCATCGCGTTTGTATTCTATCCTTCCCGCCTTTGCATCTGCTTTCATCTTGATGCAATGATAGAAGGAAGATAGAAAACCGTCAATCCTTGTCTTTCTTAATGAAAATGGTCGGGGCGGAGAGATTTGAACTCTCGACCTCTTGCACCCCAAGCAAGCGCGCTAGCCAGGCTACGCTACGCCCCGAACCATTGTGCTGAATCGCTCCAGCGCGGCTTACTATGCCGCCGGAAACTTCGGGAAACAACTTCAAAATCCAATCCGTGGAACTTTTGCTGAAATCAGTCCCGGCCTGATCCCCCGTCATGCGGTCTGAACCCTAGTGGCAGCCCATGAGGTCCACCGACTACGATAGCTCTGGCGCAAACGCTTTGCATGCAGACCAACTTGTTCGAGCTCCATTCCGTGGCGGTGGATCGATCCAGCCAACTCGTGGTTCGACTGATGACGATCCTCTTTCTGGCTGGGCTGGCGCATTTTCTGGTCTGGCTGGTCCGATTGATCAGCGATTGGCTGGTGACCAAGAGCGCGGCGCGAACGATTCCCGTCGGCTTTGTCACGCAACAACCGAAGTTCATCACGCTGACCGGACTGATCGCCAGCGCCATCACCTTCATCATCTACTCGGTGGCGCTGGGTTTTATCGTCAATCTCTTTGGCGTGGATTCGCGGAAATTCCTGACGACGTATCTGGCGACGGCCTCGGTGGTGGGGCTCGCGGTGGGCTTTGGCTCACAAGGGCTCGTGCAGGATGTGGTCACCGGGCTGACTTTGATTTTTTCCGACACGCTCGATGTCGGCGACCTGATTGAAGTTTCAGGTCAAATCGGGCGGGTGGAACACGTGGGTCTGCGCTTCACGCAGTTGATCAATTTTTACAATCAACAGGTCTTCATTCCCAATCGCACCATCGGCAACATCGCGCGGTTTCCTCGCGGGGGAATCAATGCCTCGGTCGATATCCAAATCCCGACCAAAGCCGATGCCCAAAAAACGATCGAAACGATCCAGCAGATTGCGACGGGAACGTGGAATCAGTTCAAGACCATCATTCTGAGCGAGCCCCATTTTTCGGAGGTTGAATCCGCAACGCCAGGAATGTGGAAATTTTTGCGGGTCCAGTTCAAAATTTGGCCGGGTCAAGGCGCCGTTCTGGAAACCGCCTTCCGTCAGCGTATCGTCGAGGCATTGAGGGTCGCTGAACCCGGTTATGCTGACTGGATGGTGACGATCAGCTACCGGGCATTAGGAGCAAAGGTGTAAACGAAACGGGCGGTGCTGAAAAGCACCGCCCGTCTGGTGAAGCTGAAACAAGCTTACGCCACCTTCTCGGTCTTCTTCCGCGCAAAGGTGTGCGTGGCGTGACCGTAGAAAACTTCCGCCGCTTCCATCAACGTCTCAGAGAGCGTGGGATGCGGATGCACTGAGAGAGCCAGGTCTTTCGCCGTGGCGCCCATTTCAACCGCCAGAACGCCTTCGGCAATCAATTCGCCTGCACCGGCGCCGACGATGCCCACGCCGAGGATTCGTTCCGTTTCCGGATCGATGATCAGCTTCGTCAGCCCATCGGTGCGATCGAAGGACAAGGCACGACCGGAAGCCGCCCACGGGAACTTTGCGACCGCGATGTTGATGCCGCGCTGCTTGGCTTCCAGCTCCGTCAAACCGCACCAGGCGATTTCCGGATCGGTGAAAACCACGGCTGGAATAATCACGTCTTCAAACGCAGTGTCTTCGCCCATGATGACTTCAATGGCCACGCGCGCTTCGCGCGAAGCCTTGTGCGCCAGCAGCACGCCGCCCGCAACGTCGCCAATCGCGTAAATCGCGGGATCGTCGGTTTGCTGCTTGGGATTGACCTTGATGAAACCTTTTTCGTCGCGTTGAACTTTTGTGTTCTCCAATCCGAGATCGCCGCAATTTGGAGTGCGGCCGACAGCGACCAAAACACGATCAAAGAGTTCTTCCGTCTTTTTGCCTTCGATTTCGAATTCCACTTTGATCTGCTTCCCGACGGTGGACATCTTGCCAACCTTGGTCTGGAGGCGAACTTCTTTGAAATGCTTTTTCGCGTAGGCAACAACGGGCCGGGCGA
>JBQCEJ010000158.1:0-2635 GCA_051960355.1 Verrucomicrobiota bacterium
TCGGTGCTCTTGAGCGCCACGGTGTACCACTGCGAACCGCCCGGGCTTTGAGATGAAACGGTGCGAGACTGCGGATACCACATGTAATTGCCGCGGACGCGTCCCTGATAATACGTCGGCCAGGGCTCATACCACTTCATCTCAAACGGGATCGGCACCGAGTCGGCGTGCCGCAAGCCGGGATCGAAATAGCTTTTGCCCGCACTCACGAATTTCTCCGAGTAGAGCACGCCGATGTTCGTTCCTTTGGTGTCAGGCGGCACCGGTCCGTTGGCTCCGGGCACAAACAGTTCGTAGCTCATCCAGGGCTGGGTTCCGGGGAAACGTTCGGGATCGCATTCGGTGGATGGCAACCGGTCGCCATTATCACCGGCATACATGGCGACCCCCAAGCCGAGCTGACGCAGGTTGTTGATGCACGACGCACGCTTCGCCTTCTCCTTCGCGTTCGACAATGCCGGCAACAGGAGCGCCGCCAGAATCGCAATGATGGCGATGACAACCAGCAGTTCTATCAGGGTAAAAGCGCGAAGGCATTTTTTCATAGCAGGTTCAGTTTGAGTTCACACCAAACACATCGTTCACGTTGTCCCGAAAATCTCGCCACTTCCAACTGTCGACGTGTCCATCGCACAGGACGAAGATGCCGCGTTTGTTGCTATCGTGTCGAATTGCCGGCTGCTTGGGATACGCCGTCCAACCCGGTCCGCTGATGCCTGGCGCGCCCACTGTCACATCCGTCCAGTAACCGCAGGTCGGCTGTGTGTCCGCCGTCCAGGTCACTTTGGGATTGCCGTCGTCACCAAACATCCAGAGTTGCGAAGCGCGTTTGAGTTGGGAAATCTTCTTGCTCCCGTTCCCGCCCGCCACCGTGGGGTAATTGAAATATTGCCGGCCGGCAACGTTGTTTTGCGCCGGACCATAACCCTGCCAGGCGACACCGAAATACGCGGTGTTTCCTGGATTGATATCCGCGTCTGTCACCACGGGACAACGCCAGACGGTCGCACTGTTGGTATTGTTGAGGCCGGTGATATAGCCGGCGATCATGGTGAACCACCAGTTGGTGTGCGCACTCATGCCGGTTTGGTACGGATCCTTGTTAATGGGCGGGAGGTAATCCTGATTATCGGCGGCATACAGTTGAGCCGCCAACCCGAGCTGCTTGCAGTTGTTCACACAGGCAATCGACTTGGCTTTGTCTTTGGCCCGGGCCAGCGCGGGCAACAACATGGCCGCCAGAATGGCAATGATCGCGATCACGACGAGGAGCTCGATGAGTGTGAAAGCCCGCCAGAACGAACGGACTCGCGGAGAGTGTGTATTCATATTTGAGGTTGTTCGGCAACAAACCTCCGGAGACCTTTGCCATCCGGAACGGTTTCACCGCCAAACATACTCCTGCCAGCAGCCGAGCTGAATACCCCAATGGGGTAATAGCCGCGTCCTTGCGAGGCTGGTATCAAAAAGGAAATGCAACCGGCTGAACTGCACAGCACATCCAACCCACCGTTCCCATGCACAAGGTAAATCTCGCTCAGACCGACCTCATCGTAATGGCCATCTACGTCGTCGTGTTGGTCGCCTGGGGACTATTCCATTCCAAGCGCAAAAGCGCGGAAGATTATTTCCTCGGCGGACGCGGCATGACCTGGCCGCTGATCGGCTTGTCCATGTTCGCCATGGTCGTATCCAGTTCGTCGCTGGTGGGTTGGGCCGGCGATGCTTACAGCACCGGCATTTCCGTGTTCAACTACGGCATTTCGGCGGCCATCATTCCGACGATTTTCTTTCTCGTGTTCTTCCTGCCGTTCTATCTGCGGAACAAAATCTACACGCTGCCAGAATTTCTCGAAGGCCGTTACGATGTTCGCAGCCGCTACTATCTCTCCGGCATCACGGTGTTGGGCTACACGTTTGCCGATGCGGCTGTCACACTTTACGCCGGGGCTTTGATGATGAAGATGGTTTTTCCCGCTCTCGATTTGAAAACGCTGATCTGGGGACTGGCGATTCTCTCGGCATCCTACACGGTGATCGGCGGCCTCTCTGCGGTGATGTGGGTGGACATGATCCAGTCGATGGTGCTCTTCGGCGGATCCGTGCTGCTGACCGTTACCGCGTTCACCAAGGCCGGCGGCTGGACAGCCGTGATGCAGGCGGCCCCGGTCGATCATCTTAGTTTGATTCGCCCGGTCAATGATCCTTCGGTGCCTTGGCCCACACTGTTCATCACCTTTCCGCTGCGCGGATTCGATTTCTGGGGCTTAAGCCAGGCCATGGTTCAACGCACTCTGAGCGCGCGCGACATCAACCACGGACGCTGGGGCAATCTGTTCGCCGCCAGCCTGAACTTTGTGATTTTCTTCATCATGGTATTGCCCGGCCTTGCGGGCCGCGTGTTGTTTCCCAATTTGGAAAAAGCCGATCAGGTTTATCCGAAGCTGGTTTTTGAAATCCTGCCGCCGGGCGTGAGCGGACTGGTTGTGATCGGCTTCATCGCGGCGATGACTTCAACGCTCGCGTCCATTCTCAACTCCGCCCAAACGCTCGTGACCATGGATATCGTGGCGAAACTCCGCCCAAACATGGACAGCAAATCGCAGGTGCGCGCCGGCAACATCGCCGGCTTTGT
>JBQCEJ010000159.1:0-4803 GCA_051960355.1 Verrucomicrobiota bacterium
TCGGCGATCTGGCGAACACGGTTTTCTACGCCTGCGGGCCGAACGCGCTGGTGGAATTCGCCGAAGGCATCGTCTTCGAACTCGGCGCGCCCAAACAGCAGATGAAAACGGAAAAGTGGGGTTAGCTTTCCCGTAGCCGCAGGCTAAATCAGCCCAGGGCTTCCAACAGCCGCTGCAACTCGTCTTGCCCATCGCTCTGATCGCTCACGGTCTGCGCAATCTCGGCCTTGATGGTTTCGCGAAAACGCCGTCGCAGCCGATGAATGGCCACCTTCACCGCGCCCTCGTTAATTCCAAGCTGGCTTGCAGCATCGGCCTGTGCGCAATCCTGCGAATCGCCGGTCAGCCACGGCTTTAACGCTTCAAAGTGATCGGCTTTATCAGCGACTCGGTGTTCCTCAGCAAGCCGGGCGAGGGCGCGATCCAGAACCGTCAGCGCCCATTGACGATCAAACTCGCGATCCGGACTGCGCACCTGGGCGTCGGGCAGTTGCAAGCCGGGTGAAGTGTCAGTGCCCGCGTCGATCGATTCCAACGCCTGACCGCCACCACGTTTGAGAGAGTTTGCGTGATCGCGTCGGTCGGAAAGGAAATGTTTCACTGCGCCCAGCAGATAGGAACGAAACCGTCCGCGCTCTGGATTCACGGTTTTGAATCCTTGGTGGGCGAGCAGGCCGGCGAAAAATTCCTGAGTGAGATCGCGCGCCCCATCTTCGTTCAGCGCGATGCGGCGAATGAAGGCAAACACGGGTGCGTAGTACGCCGCGCACAAGTCGCTCAAAGCCGCCCGCGCATCCGGCGAATTGCCGCGCGCTTCCAGCACCTGCGTCCATTGGGTGGTGGCGAAGGCGGCGGGCGCGCGGGTGGTTTCCGGTGAACTCATTTCAGGGGGAGAAGTTTAACCACAGATGAACACAGTTTTGGGAAAAACTTTGACGCGAATGGCGCGATGTTGCCCGAGCTGGATTCGACATGACTCTCTCCACTTTGATCCGCGTCCATCTCTGTTCATTTGTGGTTATTTTGTTTCTGTCTGCGCCAGTTGGTAGCGAATTTCCATGTCGCGCGGGGTTTCGGTGAAGCCGGTGATTTGCAGCAGACCGACGTTTCCTTCGGCAGTGCAGAAGGCGTAGGTTGCCGGCAAGGGACGATCAATGGGAATCGCACTCAGCGCTTCGTGCATCTCTGGAATTGTATTCGTTGCCAGCGGTTCGGTGCTGCGTGCTTGGGTCAAGATCTCCAGCAATGCCGCACGGGAGCGATGGTTGTTCCAAGCCGAGGCTTCGAGTGGGGCGAGAACGGTGGCAAATATTCCCATGCGCGAATTTGGCGGGGGCGCCAAGGCGATAAGATCGGCACCGGAGGCTGCAATCCATCGGCCGATGCGCCACTTATTCCAGTCGCCTATCTCTTTGGGCCAGGTGAGAACCTGACCAGAATCCAGATCAATCAACGAGGGTTGGCCAGCCAAGGCCTTTTGAGGGTCAAACAGAAGCGTGAATTTGTGCTGATCCAAGTCAGTGGTTTTGGAGTGTGGGCGATTCAAGAGCACTACAAGATCCGCTGCTTCGGTCAGAGAGAAGTTGCCCGAAATCGCTCCTGAGCCTCCGCTGATTTCGCTCCTGATCCTCGGTGCCGACACGACGCGTCCTCCGACGACAATGGCCAACTGACGGCCGATATTTGTCCGGGTAATTTGAGCAAAGCGCGCTTTGCCCTCGGGCGTGAGCTGGAAGCTGATCTGCCATTCTTTGGATGTCGAATCCCAGTTCAGTCGGGCGCGTTGCAACGATGTCGCATCCATCAGCGATTTCTTTTCCACTCGCAAAGGGAGCACGTGGGAGTCGAGCGGATTTGGCAACACGTCAGCGGGGATATTGGTTTCAGTGTTCGCGAGGATGCGGCGAAATTGGAAGAAGCTTTTTTCCGCGTCATTGAGCGTCGCTGGCGGTGAGGTTTTCAGTCCGAGATTGCGGCGGATTGCGTGTTTTTGCGCAAGAATCAAAATCAGCCCGACCGCCAGGACGATTGCCACCTTCCAAAGATTTCTCCGGCTGAATGAGAACAGGCGGAATTGAGCGTAAGGCGATCTGCGCCGCCACCACAGCGACAGCTGGATCAAAAGCAGCAATAACCAGTAAACCAGCACGCCGATTGCGAGTGCGGCGATGATTCCAACTCCGAAGTTGAGCAAAACGTTGGCGTTGCGGTGGTCTGGATCCAAGGCGGCGCCATCTGTGATCTCGATCACACGATTTCCCGGCAATTGGACATCGTGCCGCGTCACCGTCACCAGTCGGTTCGCAATCTCATCGGCCACTGAGACCGCCTCTTCGGGTGAATCGCTCGCGACCCTCACTTGATAACTCGCGGTGCGAGGAATCTGAAAAACATCTAATCTGCCCGCCAGACGTTGACGGGCTTCATTTGGAGACAACGTGAATCGTCCCCCCTTTGCGGCGTAAGCAGCAGAGAGATTCAGGTTCGACACCACAGCGTCCAGCACGATTGGCGATTTGACTAAAGTCTCAATGTCATCGGCTGCAGGCCGGCGGGCATTGGCTGAATCGGCAGGTTGATTCACCAGCGCAATCACAGCCGTGGCCGAACAGAGTTGGTGATTGGATCGGAACGCACCCGCGACAAACCAGGCGAAAACCAAGGTGGCCAATACAATCGCAACCCATTTGGCCGATCTGAGCCAGCTCAGATGTCGGTTTCTCACTGCCATCGTGAGATCCTCCAATTTTTGCCGCTCGCTGTTTGGAAGAGTTGGAAGCACTTCGGTTCCACCGCGGCTGCGATCACTGGTTCCCGTGATCGTCTCCACCTGCGTCCGCACTTCCTCGGCGCTGGCAGGGCGCCTGGCTTTTTCCTTTTGCAGGGCGCGCATCACAACTTCATCCACCCGCGGGTCGGCGGCGGATCGTTGCGAGGGCGGAGCAAAGCGGCCCAACGGAAGTTCGCCCGTGAGCATCTCGTAAAAGACCACGCCGAGCGAATAAATGTCGGCGCGATGATCCACTTCCTGCGGGCGCTCCCGCTGTTCCGGCGCCATGTAGTCCGGGGTGCCGAGGACCTTCCCGGTTTCGGTGAGATTGTGGACCGCCGGTCTGTGACCCGCAGCAGCTTCGCCCGAAACGGAACTGCCGGAGGATTCTGGGGCGCTTTGCGAATCGGCGTTGCTGCGGCTCACAGAGCCGCGGTCCAGCAGCTTGGCGATGCCGAAGTCGGCGATCTTCACGCGGCCCTTGGCATCGAGCAGGATGTTTTCCGGTTTGATGTCGCGGTGCAGAATGCCTTCGTTGTGCGCGAACTGAAGCGCTTCACAGATTTTCGGCACAATCGCCAGTGCCTGCTCGGGCGTGAACCGGCCGGCTTTCATCGCCTGCCGCAAATTCACACCATCGACATATTCCATGAGCAGGTAAAAGAACCCATTCGCCTGGCCAAAGTCATGGATCGTGACGATGTTCGGATGATTCAACCGCGCCAGCACGCGGCCTTCGCGGGTGAAGCGTTCGGCGAACGCCGGATCGGCGGAAAACGATTGCGGCAGAATCTTGAGTGCGACGAAGCGATCGAGCTTGGGTTGCCGCGCCTTGAAGACGAAACCCATGCCGCCCTGGCCGATCAGTTCGAGAATTTCGAGATGCGGAAACGCTGGTGAGAGTTCCGCAAGACTGGGTGGCGTGGGTTTGGCAGAAGCGCTGGGGCCGGCTTCGGTGGCGAGCGCGGCCTGAGCCAGCAGGCACTTGGGACAAAGTCCTTGCGGCGCTTCGGGCGGAATTGAGCCGCCGCATTGCGGACAAGTCTTCGCTGGAGATGTGGTGCTCATGCCGGTTCCTGAGGCGTCTGCGGGCAAACGTTACAGAAGATTTTTTCCGGCAGAAAGAAAAAGGGTTGCGAGCGGCGGCTGGGTTCAGCGTTTCAGACAGGAAACTGACGATTTGGAAACGAGAGCCCAAAGTTCCTTTGCACTTTGGGCCCGTTCTGAGGCTTTGGGCTAACGGCTTTGTCGAAAGAATTCAGCGAACTCGCGTCCGCTGCTACTGGGCGGGAATGGATCAACGGGCTGCGAAGCTAAGCCTCAGGCGTGGCCGCACGTTTGGGTGCGGGCGCAGAAGGCTTGGCTTTGCCGGGTTTGGCGTTCGGATTGTATTTAGGATTGGGCTTGGGGATCACCGCCGCCGCGTCGTTCAAGAATTCATCCAGTCGCACCGCCAGTTGTTGAACGCGTTCAGGTTGCTGCGCGGCAAGATTGTGTCGTTCGCCTGGATCGGCGGCGAGGTTGTAGAGTTCGTAGCGATCGGAACGATCCGCATTGTCACAATAGAAGCGGATGAGTTTCCAATCACCGACGCGGACTGAACTGGCAGGCGTGGCGGGTGTGGGCGCGGGCATCAGTTCAAAGGCGCCGGGCGCTTCCGCGTGTGGGAAATGACAGAACAGTTCGTTGCGCACGGGCTCGTTCTTTTCAAACACCGGACGCAGGCTGACGCCATCGAAGTGGAGATCCTTCGGGAGTTTCCAGCCAAACATGTCGGCGAAGGTGGGAAAGAAATCCGTGCTTTGCATGAGCGCGCTGGTTTCGGTTCCGGGCTTCACCTTGCCCGGCCAGATGACAATCAGCGGCACGCGCGTTCCGGCTTCGTAGATCGTGCCTTTGCCGGCCCGCAACGGTTGCGCGCTCGTCACTGGCACTTTCGCAAATTCCTCCGGCATGTATTGCGCGTTGGGAATGAAGTACGGCCCGTTGTCGGAATTGAAAATGATGATCGTGTTGTCGAGCACACCGGCTTT
>JBQCEJ010000160.1:0-2344 GCA_051960355.1 Verrucomicrobiota bacterium
GTCCGGATCGTCTCGTTGGTCTGCTGGTGGTCTGCGGCGTCTTCATCTTCGTGGGTTGCAGCTCCGAGACAAAGCACAAATGGATGAGTCGTTTTTTTGATGGTGTTCCTCCGCTCGGAGGCGCGACCAACGCGGTCACGGTGGCAGCGGAAGAAGTTGCCCCGACCAACCTGACGCATGTGGTGATTCCCGAAGCCGGACAGCCAGCCCAGCTGACTGGGTCGGTGCATCCACCGTTTGCGGACAACAGCTGCGCCGAATGTCACGAATCAAAGTTCTCCCAGAAAATGAAAGGGCCGATGAACTCGGTTTGCTTTTCCTGCCACGACGATTTTCTCGCTCCGGCCAAGATCAAACATGCGCCGGCTCAGAACGGCGAGTGCACGTCTTGCCACAGCCCGCATGACGCACCCAACAAAAAACTGTTGATTCGCACGGGCCGTGCGATGTGCCTCGAATGTCACGACGACCCGGTCGCGCAAGGCAAGGTGAAGCATCAGCCCGTCGAGGCCGATTGCCTCGATTGTCACAGCCCTCATGCTTCCAACGTTAAGGGAATTTTGAAAAAGCCGCTGGCAACGTTGTGTTTCGAGTGTCATGACGATTTTCTGAAGGAAGCCAAGTTCAAGCACGATCCCGCAGGGAACGGCGAATGCATGAGCTGCCACACGCCGCATCAATCGGATAACAAGGAACTGCTGATCAAGCCGAGTTCAAAACTGTGCTTCGAGTGTCACGAAGAGCCCGACCTCGCAAAAGTGGATGCGCATAAACAATCGACCGAAACCGATTGTTTGAAATGTCACGACCCTCACGGCGGTAGCGATAAATGGTTCTTGAAAGCCGGCGCGCGGAAGACCTTGTCGCCCGTTGCACCTGCGAAGGGGCAAACGCCATGAGCTGGTTCGCCTCTTATCGCTTGCGACGCTGGCTTACCGTGGCGGCTCTGTTGAGTGCGATCAACCCAGCTCTCGCCCAAATGCGTTCCCGACAGATCGTGGAACCGCAAGCGTTGCGCCTGCAGATCATCGAATCCTATACCGGTGTTTTCTTCGAGGGCGTCCATGAGAAAACCGATTACGGCGGCAAATCCGGGTCGGTTTCGTATGATCGGCTTTTCGTTGCACCGCTGATCGGATTAAACATGTCGGGTTCCGTTTATCATCCCAGTCTGCTGACGTTTACGATCAACGGCGAGGCCGCGCCTGGTTACTCGCATGAAAAGACCACCTCCGGCGCAACCTCGGAGCTGAATGAGTATCGGGTCTTGGGGAATTACCTGGTGAACGGGACCTTGCTGGGCAGCAAGCCTTACCGAACGGTTCTCTTCCTCAGCCAGAACTACTCTTATCGCGATTACGATTTCTTCAACCGTGTTGAGGCGGATATTTTGCGCTATGGTGCGACCACCGGGTATCGCGAGGGGCCGGTGCCTTTTACAATCAATGTCTGGCGGCGTCATGAAGACACCTTTGGGCTCAGCGATGATTCTTCGCTCCGCGAAACTGGGTTGATCTTCGACGCCAACAACGACCGCGATTCTGGCTCAAGCGCATTTAATTACACCTTCACTGATTATAACCGCCAGGACTTCGGAGCGGAGGCGGGGGGAACGGACCATTCTTTCGGCGTCAACGACACGGAATTTTTCGGACGCCGAAAACAGATTCAACTGAACACGACCCTGGGTTACAGCACGCGCCAATACACCGAGAGTCCGAGCGACGATTTCAACGCTTCGCTGAATCTCTCGATTGAGCATCGGCCGACATTGTCCAGTTTTTACGACGCCAGCTATTATCATTCGAGTTCGGATTCAAGCGTCGGTTCGGTGGATTCGGATAATCTCAATGGCGGCGTGTCGCTACGGCATCAACTGTATGAAAGCCTGAGTTCGACCATTCGCCTGCAAGGGCTCGATTTTTCATCCACCGGCAGTTTCACCGACACGAATGGCGTCTCGACCGATTCAAGTTCTGAAACGACTCGTTTCGGTGGCGGCTTGACCGAGCAATACACGAAGCATCTGAATCCGGTCGCGCGCTTGATGGTGCTTGGTTCCGTGTTATACGAACACACCGACCAGCAGAACAGCGGCGGCGAAATCATCCAGATCGACGAAGCCCATTCGTTCCCGGGAAGCGGCAGCACGAGTCCTTCGGACACCTTTTTTCTCAACCTGCCGTTTGTTGACGAAGCTTCGATCGTCATCACCGACGGTCAAAATACATTGCCCGCCTATCAGGAAGGAATCGACTATACCGTCTCGCGCAACGGCTTCCTCACACTGATTCAACGCACCGGCACATCTACCATTCCGCGTGATACCGTCGTGCTCGTGGAC
>JBQCEJ010000161.1:0-14116 GCA_051960355.1 Verrucomicrobiota bacterium
GAGGCCGGCGGCGCGGATAACGTCGAGTTCAGCATCGGCATGGTCGGCGTGCATAATTCCAGTTTCCCGGTGAACCTGGTTCATCTCTGGAACGGTGGTCCCGAGGAAGGCTGGCTGGCGGTTCAACTCAAACGCGAAGCCGGCGTGAAGATTGAGCCGTTTGAGGAACGCTTGCGCCAGGTGCTGGCCCAGGAACTGCCCAACGTGCGTCTCTCTTTCGAGCCGCAAGACATCGTCACGCGCGTCATGAGCTTTGGTTCGCCCACGCCCATTGAAGTTGCGGTCAGCGGTCCCAACCTCAAGGTCAGCCAGGGTTACGCCGAGAAAGTTCTCGCGCGCATGAAGGAACTTCCCTTTTTGCGCGACGTGCAGATTGCGCAGACACTGGACTATCCGACCGTGAACGTGGACATCAATCGCGAACGCGCTGGTGTGCTCGGCGTGAAGGTGGATGATGTGACCAAGTCGCTCGTGGCCGCCACCACCTCGAGCCGCTTCACCGTGGCGAACTTCTGGGCCGATCCCGCTTCGGGCATCAGCTTCAACCTGCAAGTGCAGATTCCCGAGTCGAAGACGCAGACGACGGAGGATTTGAAAAACATTCCCGTGTCGGCCGAAGGCGGCAAAACCGTCCTGCTGCGCAACGTCGCCACCATCAATCAGGGAACCGCCGTGGGCACTTACGAGCGCTACAACATGGCCCGCGTGGTCAGTGTGACGGCGAACGTTCACGGCACTGATCTGGGCAACGCTGTCCGCGAATTGAAACACGCTTTAGCCGATGTGGGCGCTCCGCCCGACGCCAAGACCAAGCTCGATCTCCGCGGCCAGGTGGTTCCGCTCAACCAATTGCTCGGCGGTTTTCGCACCGGTCTGATCATCACGGTTGTGGTCATCTTCCTGTTGCTCGCCGCCAATTTCCAATCGCTGCGGCTTTCGTTCGTCGCCGTTTCCACGGTGCCCGCCACAATCGCCGGCGTCGTGCTCGCGCTCTGGTTGACCGGCACCACGCTCAATATCCAATCGGCAATGGGCGCGATCATGGCCATCGGTGTCGCCGTGGCAAACGCGATTCTGTTCGTCACGTTTGCCGAACGCGAACGCATCGCCGGCGGTGCCGCCGACGTGGCGGCGATCGGCGGGGCGCGCAGTCGTCTGCGGCCAATCCTGATGACGAGCCTCGCAATGATCGCGGGCATGTTGCCGCTGGCGTTTGGATTTGGCGAAGGCGGCGATCAAACCGCGCCACTTGGCCGCGCGGTCATCGGCGGCCTGGCTGTGGCGACGTTAAGCACGCTTTTGGTCTTGCCCGCGATGTTCACGCTCCTGCGCCGCCGCTCAAGCACCAAATCTCGTTCACTGGATCCCAACGATCCGCTGAGCGGCCATTTCGTTTCGTCGATTGGACACGATTAACTTTGAAGAAACCTGACATCATGAAAAACACCTCCATCTTCATAACTTTGGCGAGCGCCGCTGTTCTGCTGCTCCCGGCCCAGTCTCACGCCGCCGACGCGCCGACCACGGCCGACGTAAAAATCACCCATCCGACGCGCGGCGAAATTCATCGCTTCGTCACGCTGCCGGGAATCATCAAAGCCAATCAACAGGCGACGCTTTACGCCAAGGTGCCCGGCTATTTGAAATCGCTCGCCGTGGATAAAGGCGACGCCGTGCAGGCCGGCCAGACGCTTGGTGAAATCGAAGTGCCGGAACTGCTGACCGATCGCGCCAAATATCAGGCCGAGTTGACGGTGGCGGAAGCGGATTTCAAACGCGCCACGGACGCGCGGAACAAAGCGGCCGATCTCGTCACGCCACAAACGGTCGATGAAGCGCGCGGACGGCTGGAGATTGCCCGCGCCAACCTGGAACGCACCGAAACGCTCTTGAACTACAGCCGCTTGATCGCGCCGTTCAGCGGCATCGTCACCGCGCGATTTGTGGACCCGGGCGCGTTCATTCCCTCGGCCACTTCCGGCAGCGCCGCGGACAACGCGGCGGTGTTGACACTGATGGATTTCAGCACGGTGCGCGCGCAGGTTGCCGTGCCCGAAACCGAAGCGGCGCGGGTGCAGACCGGGCAGCCGGTGAAAGTCAGCGTCGAAGGACTTGCCGGGAAAACCTTTGAAGGTCAGGTCAGCCGAATGGCCTTCGCGCTGGATGAATCCACCAAGACCATGTTGGTCGAAGCCGATCTGCCCAACCCCAACAAGGAACTGCGTCCTGGCATGTACGCCACCGTGAAGGTCGGCGTGGAACAGCACACGAACACGCTGCGAATTCCAATCGCCGCACTAGTAATGGAGAAAGCCAACGCGTTCGTTTTTCTGGCGCAATCTGGCAAGGCCAAGAAAACCTCGATCCAGATTGGCTTCAACGACGGCGCACAGGTCGAAGTCGTGAACGGATTGAAAGGTGACGAATCGGTAATTCTCGTGGGCAAACTTGCCTTGACTGACGGTCAGGCCATCAACGCGACGGAGGCTAAGTGAAATTGAAGTTTCGTACTTTACCAGTTGTCAGTGCAGCCGCCGTTGCCCTATTGCTGGCAACCGCCGCGGGCTTGGCTCAGGAAACGAATACGACTTCCGCGATTGATCTCGCCACGGCTTTGCGACTGGCCGGCGCGCAAAATCTCGACGTTCAAATCGCCCGCGCCCAGGCCAGCGAGGCCAAAGCGCAGCAGGAACAGGCGCGCATGCAGTTCTTCCCGTGGATTGCGCCGGGCGTCGGTTATCGCCGGCACGAGGGAAACATTCAGGACGTTGTCGGCAACATGATTGAGACCGACAAACAATCCTACAACGCCGGCGGCGCGTTGAACGTGCAACTCGATCTCGGGGACGCGATCTACAAATCGCTCGCCGCCAAACAGCTCGCCAAAGCCGCTCAGGAAGGTGCCGAAGCGCAACGACAGGAATCGATGTTCAAAGCCGCAGCCGGCTATTTTGAACTGTCACGCGCGGTCGCCGGCGTCGCGGCCGCGAGCGAAGCGGTGCGCATTTCTAAGGATTACGCCGGGCAAGTCGCGCGGGCGGCCGATGTTGGAATTGCTTTCAAAGGCGATGTGTATCGCGCGCAAGTGCAGGCGGAGAAAAATCAAATGCTGCTGCGGCAGGCGCAGGAACAACAGCGCCTCGCTTCGGCTCGCCTGGCGCAAGTGCTGCGGTTGCCTGCTTCCGTTCAATTGACGCCGCAGGATCCGGAACTCACGCCGCTGTCGCTGACGGAAACCAACACTGCGCTGGCGTCGTTGATTGCCCGCGCTGTGGCCGCGCGGCCGGAATTGCGGCAGTCGCACTTCGCAACCGAGTCGGCCCGCGCCGCCCGGCAGGGAACCACGGTCGGGCCGTTGATTCCGACGCTCGGCGCTCGGGCTTACTTTGGCGGCCTTGGTGGCGGGCTTGGAAACGACACCGGCAATTTCAGCGGCACACAGGATTATTTCGTCGGCCTGAGCTGGCGGATCGGGCCGGGAGGATTGTTCGATCGCAGCCGCACGCGGGCCGCGACGGCTCGCGAGCAAACGGCTTTATTGCAGTCCGAAAAAATGCGGCAGGAAGTAGAACAACAAGTGATCGAAAGCTCCACGCGAATCCAATCCTTCGCAGACCAACTCGCGATGTCCCAGCGCGCGCTGACCGCGGCCGAGCAGTTGCTAAAGCTGTCGCGCGAGCGCAAGGAGTTTGGCACGGGCGCCGTGCTGGAAACCATTCAAGCCGAGCAGGAGCTGACGCGCGCCCGGTTGGATTATTTCAACGTGCTCGCAGGCCACAACACCGCCCTCTTCGCCTTCCGCCGCGCCCTCGGCGAAGCGCCGGTGGCTCGATAGCTGGCGCTCTGACGGATCAAGATAATCGCATCAATGTGTGATGGCGCAACGCGAGTTTGCCTGTCAAACTTGCTCGCAAAAGCACTGTCCGTTCAGCAGCACGCGCAACTCGACAATTCCATGATGAAAAAAATCGCCTCTCTTTTCACCCTCGCCTTCGGGATGGTCAGTCTGGCCACGGCCGCGCCGGCCAAGCCGAACATCGTTTTCATCCTCACCGACGATCTCGGCGCGCACGATCTGGGTTGCTACGGCAGCACGTTTTACGAGACGCCGAATCTGGACCGGCTGGCCAAGCAAGGGATGCGCTTCACGGATGCCTATGCGGCCTGCAATGTCTGTTCGCCGACCCGCGCCAGCATTGTTTCAGGCAAATACCCGGCGCGATTGCATTTGACCGACTGGCTTCCCGGGCGAGGCAATCACCCGGATCAGAAACTCAACCAGCCGGTGTTTCAAATGTTTCTGCCACTTGAGGAATTCACCATTGCCGAAGCGTTGCACGCCGATGGTTACCAGACCGCGTTTTTCGGCAAGTGGCACTTGGGCGAATCGACCAACTATTTTCCGGACCATCAAGGCTTCGATTTAAACATCGGCGGATGCGGCCTCGGTCATCCACCGTCATATTTCAGTCCGTACCGCATTCCCACTCTGCCCGATGGGCCGCCCGGCGAGTACTTGAATGAGCGTCTGACGGATGAGGCTTTGAAGTTTCTGGACCACGCCCAAGGCAAACCGTTTTTACTGTACTTCGCGCATTACGCCGTGCACACGCCGTTGCAGGCCAAACCCGACCTGATCCGCAAATACGAGGCCAAAGCCGCCGCGTTGCCGCCCGCCTCGGGTCCGGAATTCATCACTGATAACGGTCGCCAGGTGCGACAGATTCAGAATCACCCAACATACGCGGCGATGGTGCAAAGCCTCGACGAAAGTGTCGGGCGGGTATTGAACAAACTGGTTGAACTGGGGCTTGAGACCAACACGATTGTGATCTTCACGTCAGATAACGGCGGCCTCTCCACAGCCGAAGGCACTCCGACCTCCAATCTCCCGCTGCGCGCGGGCAAAGGCTGGCCGTATGAAGGCGGCGTGCGCGAACCGTTGATCGTGAAATGGCCGGGGGTTGTCAAGCCAGGCAGTGTCAATCATGAGCCGGTGATCTCGGTCGATTACTATCCCACCTTGCTCGAGATGGCCGGACTGCCGTTAAGTCCTGAGTTGTCTCTCGACGGAAAAAGCATTCTCCCGCTGCTCAAGGGCGGCACGCTGCCGGAACGGCCTTTGTTCTGGCATTATCCGCATTACAGCAATCAAGGCGGCGCTCCGGAAGGGGCGGTGCGGCTGGGCGATTTCAAACTGATCGAGTGGTACGAAGACATGCGGATCGAGTTGTACAACCTCAAAGACGACATCGGGGAACATCATAATCTCGCGGCGACGATGCCGGACAAAGCCAATGCATTGCGGAAAATGCTGCATGACTGGCGCAAGGAAGTGAATGCGCAGATGCCGACGCCGAATCCGAATTACGATCCCAACGCGTTACCTCCGGGCCAGAAGAAAAAAACTGCGAAGCAGCCGCACGCCGGAGCTTAGCAGCCAATTGAATCCTCATCACTTGTAGCAGCGGACGTGAGTCCGCTCTACATCCCCTTCGCGGGCGCGCTCTAAATGGAGCCAATTTACGTCGGCCCTCGGACCGCCGGAAACGAAACGATTACTTTTGCCCCTCAGGCTGAGCCGCGCTGCTCTCAGCTTCGGCGGCGGCCCGGGGGCGATGCAGCACCATCACGTTGCCCACGCGCATGATGAGATGGCTGCGGGTTTTCTCAGCCAACTGCGGTGCCATGTTTTTCTTTTGATCCTTGAACTCCACGAATTTGAGTTTCACGAGTTCATGCTGCGACAGGGCCTCGTCGACGGACCGCACAAAACCTTCGCTGAAACCGGCTTTGCCGATCTTGAAAATGGGTTCCAGTCGCTGGGCGTCCGCTTTGAACTTGCGGATCTGTGAATTGCTAAGGGCTTCAAGCATTTGACTGGAAACTTAATTTATCCTGACGGAAAGACCAGATTCATTCTGCCGCCAATCACAAAAGGGGCGCATCTTGACACCGCCCCGGTTCACATTGCAGGAGGAGCGCGGCGTTTACGCCGCTTCAACGTGCGCAAACCCGCAGGGCAATGATTTCACACAATCAGAATGCACATTGAAGCGACCTGAAGGTCGCGCTCCGGGGGCAGTGTCAGGATGCACCCGCACGAAAGGACCGCAAAGGATTGCTCTGCGGTCCGGTGAAAGCTCAAGCCTCGTCTGGCGTTGCGACGGCGGCTCCGTTCAGCAACTCAGCCGCGGCACCCACCAGGCGCTCGACGGTTTCCGAGTCGACAGCACTCTCATGCTTGCGCACCCCGAGCTCGTGCAGCTTGAGCTGTTTGAATTCCGTGATGCCCACCAACCGGAGACTGTTGGCACCGCATTCAAGCGGACAACCGTCAATAATCAACAGCTCCGGCGCCCGTTGAACCGTGGTCGTGATGGATTTGACGTGACCGCCAATTCCAGCGAGGCAACTCATTTTCGCGACGCCAAGTTGATTCAGACGGCGAGCCGTATGATCCGCCAGCTCGCCGGCATGCGAACAGCCCGAACACGCCAGGACACAGGGCAAAGCCTGGCCTGACGCCTTCGGCGAAGGATGTTCTGCGACTGCGTTCATTCGCGAGCCACGCTTTCAGCCGCCTCCGCAGAGCCGCGCGATTTGTCGAGCGACCAGCCGGTGGCCAGGCCCAGAACGAACCAACCCAGGCAAATCGCGCCGAGCGCGAAGATCGTGTCGCCGACCACGCGGAGCCAGCGGAGTGTGTTCATCGTCGGGGTTTGCATGAATTCAGCCGAGCGCGCATACCACATTCCATGTTCCACGCTTGCCCAGGTTTGCAACAAGCCCACCGGCAACAGGCTCAGCAGGATCATCAGCGCGAGGCCGATGTTGATTGCCCAGAAGCTGAACGCGAGCACGCCGGTTTTCCAGACGAGCCGCTGGGCCAGTCCACGCAAGCAGAAGAGCATCAGGCCAATGCCGAGCATGCCATACACGCCGAAGAGCGCGGCATGACCGTGAACCGGCGTGGTATTCAAACCCTGCATGTAATAGAGCGCAATCGGCGGATTGATCAGGACTCCGAACAGGCCGGCGCCCACGAGATTCCAGAACGCCACGGCGACGAAGAAAAAGATCGGCCACTTGTAAGCCGCCACCCACGGACGCGCGCGACTGAGCGTGAGATTTTCGTAACCTTCAAATCCAATCAGCACGAGCGGCACCACTTCCAGCGCGCTGAACGTCGCCCCCAGCGCAAGCACTGCGGTCGGCGTGCCACTGAAGTACAGATGATGGAACGTTCCCAGAATGCCGCCGCCCAGGAAAATCACCGTGGAGAAAATCACCGCGGCAGCCGCACTGGCGGTTTTCAGAAGGCCCATGCGGGTGAACAGGAACGCAATGACGACGGTGGCGAACACTTCAAAGAATCCTTCCACCCACAGATGCACCACCCACCAGCGCCAGTATTCGGCCATGGCCAGATGCGTCTGGCGTCCCCACATTAATCCCGCGCCGTAGAACATGGCGATGGCCGCCGAAGCCACGAGAAAGAGCGCCAGCAAATGCCGGTTTGGCCCGGGTTGTTTGAAAGCCGGCCACAACGCGCGGCCCATCAGGAACAGCCAGAGAAACAACCCGACCAGCAGGAAGATTTGCCAGAAGCGTCCGAGATCCACGTACTCATAGCCCTGGTGACCGAACCAGAAGTTGCCGACGAATCCGAGCTTCTGCTGCACGCCCATCCATTCGCCGATCAACGATCCCACCACGATGATGAGGAGACAGACGAAGAGGAAATTCACGCCCAGCTTTTGCCAGCGCGGTTCGTATCCCGAAACCGCTGGCGCCACAAACAACCCAGTGGCCAGCCAGGCCGTGGCAATCCAGAAGATTCCCAACTGTGTATGCCACGTGCGCGCGACTGAATACGGAATCCATTCGCTCAGCGGGATTCCATAACAGCCATTGCCTTCCACTCCAAAAGGCGCCGTCACCGCGCCCAGGCCGACCTGCACGACAATGAGAGCCGCGACCACCCAGAAATATTTCAACACCGCCTTCATCGAAGGCGTGGGCATCAAGCCGCGCAGCGGATCGGCATGCGGAACCTCAACGGCTTCCTCCGTGTCGGAATGCCGTTGCACCGCGAAGTACCAGACCATCGCGCCGACACCCGCCAGCAACACCACAAAGCTGATCACCGACCACACCACGATCGAGCCCGTGGGGCGATTATCCACCAGTTCTTCTGCCGGCCAGTTTTGGGTGTAGGAAACGTGCTCGTTCGGACGATCCGTCACGCAGGCCCATGCCGCCCAGAAGAAGAAGGAGTTCAGCAGCTGCCGACGTTCGGGTGTTTTGATCGAATCATCGGGAATGGCGTACGCATTGCGAAGTTCCTTCAACTCAGGGTCGTTTCCAAACAGCGCCGCGTAATGCTTTGAAATCGCGGCGATCGCCAGCGCGCGTTCCTTGGAAATTGTCAAATCTCCCGTCTCGGCATTGTACGTGTTGATCCGCAGTTCGGATTTCAAACGCTGTTTCAACTTGGCCTGCGTTTCGAGATCGAGTTGATCATAGGTTTTGTCGCCCAGTTGCGCCGCCCAATAATTCAGCAGCCAGACCGATTCGCGATGCAGCCAATCGGCCGACCAGTCCGGCGCCACATACGCTCCGTGGCCCCAGACCGTGCCGACCTCTTCGCCACCCATGGATTGCCAGACGTTCTGTCCGTCCTTGATGTCCTGTCCCGTGAACAGCACGACGCCTTCCGTCGTCACCACCCGCTTGGGCACGGGCGGCGCCTGTCGATAGATTTCCCAGCCGAAATAGCCGAGCACCAGGAACGAAGCTGCCATCACGGCAGTCAGACTCAGCCAGAGTTTTTTGTACGAACGCGGTTTTGAATTCATGGATTGCTTTCCGTCTGCAAATTTGAGGATTTCGCGAAACTTAGAATCTAATGTCCACCGCAACAAGTGGGAGCTTCACCCGTGGCGCCGGAGTTGGATTTGATCCGGGTGATCTTGACGCGGAACTCAGCGGGGCCTTTGACCAGATGTTCCCAGGTGAAAGCTCCGGGCCATTGCGCCGAGAACTGATAGTACAGCGGAACGGGATCGTGATCGTTCAGCAGAATGAAATGCTCGCCGACCGCGAGGTCCAGCCAGTTCTGAATGATCAGGCCATGTTTGACCGAGCAAGGAATCGGACGGACGTCCATGACGCGATCGGGGCCAATGAGGTTGGTATTTTGTGCTTTTGTGTTCATAAATTTATCTGTGGTTCTTGGTTAAAAATTACCGACGCGGGTGGCGATGCGGCCTTGTTCGGTCATCATCGAAGGATGCCAGGGCGGGTCCCATACGACTTCCACATCCGCGTCCGTGACGCCATCCAGAGCGAGCAATGCCGAGCGCACGCCGAACGAAATGCTTTCGTGCATGGGACAACCCGGCGTGGTGAGCGTCATGACGACGGTGATTCGCCCCTCGCTATGACGGACGCTGTAGATCAATCCAAGATCCACAATGTTGCAGCCGAGTTCCGGGTCAATGACCTGGCGCAAGGCTTCCAAAACAAGTTCCTCGGTAAGCGGCGCGCTCATAAATTCATCAACGGGTTTTCGTTCACGACTCCAAACTAACGATTGGGCTGCCGTCCTGCTTTGACATGCGTCAAGGCTTCACGGATTGGGGAAAGTTGCGCAGTCAGGCTTGTCGTGCCTTGAATTCAAGTCGCCAACGCGCAAGGCGGCGGAGGAGCTAATGAAGTTGTTCGACGGGCGGCAACTGATCAAAGCGGCGTTTCACATTTCGCCCTCGCAGTTGTTGATCGGAGAAATCCAAAATGGCCTGCCAGTCTTCAGGCGCCAGCAGATGACCACCGGGGCGAAAGTGAATTCCCAGATGATCCGGCACACCCAGCAAAGCATAGACTGGTTTGGCCGCGAGATACGACTGCGCCAGTGCGTTGCCATTCGCGTAAGGATCTTCCAATCCATCCGCGGCGATGCAGCATCGCGGCGCAATTAAGGCAAAGAGCCAATGTTGATCGAACGGCAGTCTTTCCAAATGGCCGGAAAACCCCACCAGCCGCGGACCGAACCATTGTGGAAATCGCTTCGTCGCGTCCTCCAGGCCTTCTTTGCCGCCACGCCCTTTGCCATTGAAACGATACGCACCCGTGCCGCCACAACCCGATCCCGCCGGAGCCGTCAACGCGAAGCGCTCGTCAAACGCGCCTGCGATCAGCGCCGCCTTGCCCAACCGCGAGTGGCCGACCGCGATGAACCGCGAGGCGTCGGCGAATGGTTGCGTCTGTAGATAATCCACACAGCGCGACATGCCCCAGGCCCACGCTGCAAGCGTGCCCCAGTCGTATTCCGGATACGCGGGGAAAAAACCGGTCTGCCGAAAATCCGTTCGATCCGCCCCGCACTGCTGGTAATCGAATGTCGCGACAGCATAACCCCGTTTCAGCGGCAGCTCGTAACGGCGGCCCAGCTCTTCGAACTCCTCCAGCGAAACGAAGTTGGTGGACTCCAACCCGGCGGCGGAGAGCGCGTTCGTTCCAAGAACGCGAGTGAACGAGGGCTGTACCACCACCGGATACTGTGCCTGAGTGGCTTCGGTTTCAGCCGGGATCAGAACCGCCAGATCCAATTCCAGCTTCGCGTTCGGACCAAAAGTGAGACGCACCCATTGACACGTCGCGTGGCCATTCAGGATTTTCCGAGACGTGACCGTGCGCCCGCGGACGTTTCCAGGCGGCGGCGGGATTTTCCCGATCGCGTAATACTCGAACGTGCGCTTCATCTCTTCGCGCCGACGGTTCCATTGTTCGAGCGTTTCGACCTTGGATCCGGCGTCGTTGACGAGCGGATCCGGCATGGCGACTCGCACCGGCAATTCGTTCAATGTCGGAAAGCGCTCCGGAAGTTCCGCTGCGGGCAAAGAGACGGATGCAAAGAACGAGCTAATCAGAAGTGGCAACAGGAATTGCCGCTGGAATTTCTGAGCAACGAGTAAATGCAAAGGCATTCTGAACTTCACTCTACTCATGACTCGTGAGTCTGTTCCTTCACGGCCTTTTGGCACTGACCGTCGCGCCTGAGGTTGGCCATCCCGGCTTCAGGTGCTTGTCAAAAAAGCCAAGGACGAGCGGGCGCAAATCGCGCTGCACCGGTTGCAGATCGAAGCTGTGCGGCGCACCGGGAATGACGAGCAACTGTTCTTCCACGCCAGCCTGTTTCAATGTTTGCGAGAGCAATTTCGATTGCTCCGGATTGACGGTGGTGTCGGCCGTACCGCACAGGATCAAAAACGGCGGTGAATTGCTCCGCACATAAGTGATTGGCGACGCTTTGCGGTAAAGCTCCGGCGCTTCGGCGAAGGTGTGACCCAGCATCTTCGCGTCGTGATAGGTCCCAATATCCGCAATGCCATACAGGTCCACGCAACAGCTCACGCGGCAGGAAATGTCGCCGTAAGGTTCCGCCGGATCCAGCCCGTCACTCGAGGTCGTGAGCGCCACCATCGCCGCCAGATGCCCGCCCGCCGAACCGCCGAGCACACCGATGCGCTCCGGATCAACGCCCAGGCGATCCGCGTTTTTGCGCAGCCAGCGAACGGCCGTTTTGCAGTCCCACAAGTTCGTCGGCCAGACCGCGTATTTACCGTGGGAGAGAACGTAATCGACGCTCATCGCCACGTAACCATTCCGAGCGAGCGTGCTGCCGACGTTCAGTTCACGTTTGCCAGCGCGAGTGCCATCATTCCAACCGCCGCCGTGAATCAGCACCACCGCCGGCAGCTTCGCATCCTTGGGCATGTGCAGCGGAAAATATAAATCCGCCTTCTCAGTCCGGCCTTCCGGCAAATAATCGACGGCGTGTTCCACGCGAATGTCCGAGGGAAATTTCGGCGCGGATTTTGGTGTGGCTGACTCGGCGGCGCCGACCGACAAACTGGCGGCACACGCGAAGACAAAGAGGATTCGTTTCATATTCAAGTAAGTTAAAGTGGGGTTTGACTAATTTGCATCCGTCCGGAACGGGCATGCGGGCAGTCCTTCGCGATTGAACAAATTCACATCCGGCACTTTTTCCCAGCCATAGCGAACCGCAACCGGCTTCGCAACGGCGGCGGCCATGACGACAACGTGTTCGCCTTGGATCACCGCCTCCGCGGGAACAAACTTGCCGTCAGCACCCGCAACGGTGAAGCCTTTGAGAGCGCCACCGGTGGCCACCAAACCGCTCTGGGCGTGCGTGAATTGGATTTCCACGCGATTGCCTTCAATTTCCATGCCCGCGAAAACCGGTCCGGAAAATTCCACCTTTTCGCCGTAAGCCACCGCCCGCACGGCCAGCGCCAGACGCTCTCCGACCGGCTCCTTCTTTACCGGATGAATATTTTTCGCCTCGCCGATGTCCAGCGTTCCGACCATGGCTGTGCGCGGCACGTGCTGCCAGGTCCAAAGCTGCGCGTCGCGGATTTCGTGCCGCGTTCCCTGATACGGCGCGATCTGCACAAAGAGAAACGGAAACTCACCTTCGCCCCACTGTGCCCGCCAGCTTTGGATCAAAGCCGGGAACAATGTTTTATACTGCTCCGCGCGACCCGCGTTGGACTCGCCCTGATACCAGATCGCCCCGGCGATGGCGAACGGCTGCAACGGTGCAATCATCGCATTGTAAAGACTCGCCGGGCGCTTGGAACTACGCGTTGGATCGTCGATGTAGCGTGGCGCGGCGGGCGGCGTCTTGCCTTCAGCGTTCGCTTTCGTAACGGCTTGGTGATAGCGCGCCAACCTAGCTTCATGCTCCGCCTTGGCTGTGGCGGGATCGAAGTTTTTCACTCGCTCGGCTTGAAGTTCCAAAATCAGCTTCAGTTCCGGATCGCTCTCCAATGTGTCGCGGGAAACCCAGGCTTCAGCCGGCGTGCCGCCGACGGAGGAATCGATCAAACCAATCGGCACGCGCAGGGTCTGGCGCAAATGCTTTCCAAAGAAATACGCGACGGCGGAAAAGTTCGCAGCTGTGTTGGGCGCGCTTTCATCCCACTTTCCGGCGACATCGGTTTGCGGCAAATCCATGGCCTCGTGCGGCACGGGATAAAGCCGGAGCTGAGGGTCGCTAGCCGCGGCAATCGCGTCCGCGGCATTCTCGGCGCGGTTCAATTTGAAACCCATGTTCGACTGGCCGCTGCAGAGCCAGACTTCGCCGACGAGCACATTGGTGAAGGTGATGGTGTTGTCGCCGGTGATGGTCATGGCGAAGGGGCCGCCGGCTTTCAGCGGTTTCAACGTCACACTCCAGCGCCCGTCCTTTGCCACAGTGACAACCTCCTGTCCCTCGAATTTAACACTCACCTTTTCACCATCACGCGCCGTGCCCCAGACGGGAACCTTGATTTTCTGCTGCAAGACAGCGCCGTCGCCAAAGAGGCCGTTGGGTTTGACTTCGGCCTGCACGCCGTAAATCAGAGCGGCGCTGGCCAGCAATCCGATCAGCGGTTTGGAAAAGGTGAAACGTGAGATCAGTTTCATGGTTTGGCTTTGGCACTGCTTGAAACGCTGGCTTTGTTCTTCGACTGTTTTCGAGCGGCATCTTCTTCGGCAACGGCTTTGTTGGGCAGCGGATCGCCATCTGCGCGGTAAGTCCAGCCGCCCCAATCGGCGGCGAGCATTTGTCCGTTGCGAAACGCGTAGGCCTCAACGCGATTCGGGCCCGGCTTGAGTTCGACGTCCGGCCAGACGAAGCGGCAATCGCTTGAATTCGTTTTGCCGAGCGACACGCCGTTGAGCTTCAGCTCCACTGCATCGCAGTTCGAATAAACCTTCACTTCGATGCCCGGCTGGCTGCGTTCGGAAAATCGTTTCGAGACGATGTGAACCATCGCGTTGGTGGTCCAGTGGGCTTGATACCAGTAGAACGCATCCTTGCGAGTCTGCCGGTCGTAGGTGACCAGCCCTTTGTCGTTGCGGCCAAACTGATCGCCCTCAGTGCGGTTGTCGTTGGAGAAATCGAACATGGTCCAGATGAAAGTGCCCCAGAGCCACGGGCGCGCCTGGATCTGCAACCAGTTCGCCTCGTGATATTCGGTCTGCCATTCCTCGGGATGCCACGCGCCTTTGGCCTGATGATTGCGCACCGGCGGATGCG
>JBQCEJ010000162.1:0-2340 GCA_051960355.1 Verrucomicrobiota bacterium
CGCCCCAAACACTTTCCGCGTTTAGGTTTGAACCGCAAGGAACAAAGCCCATGGACGCCAACAACGGCTCCAAATCAGCATAGGTTTTCTGATTTTGGCGCATCGGTTTCTTCGCTACTTCCACATGCAATGCCACGATCTGATCCTTAATCTTATCCATTCCTTCGATAACGCCGTATTCTGCTCCTTCCACGTCAATCCATAAACCGATCCGTCGTGCTGTTGGATAATGCGTGGTAATGAACTGGTCAATGCGTCGGGTTTCAACTTTTACCGATTCCAGGATCTTGAGGCCATCATGCACTAAGAGCGAACTTGTGCCGACATTCTCCTGCGGATTTGTATAATCTACATCGGTGACATAAAATGTCGCACCGTTTTCATGGTTGGTGATGGCGTAAGGAAAAATGTCCACGCCTTCGTCTTCAAGTGCGCCGCGACCGGCCATTTGCTGAAAGTTGATGGGATTGGCTTCAAATGCAATTATAGATGCCAGTGGCAGGAGATGTCGGAAAAGCAGAGCTTGGTCCCCGTCTCGGGAGCCTATATCACAAACGCAGTCGGCGGCTGTCATCTTGAGTACGGAAGAAAACAGTGCCTTTGTGTGCGTGACCATTGGCTAAACGAATAGATTAACGAGCTGTGTCTCGCAAGGTGAATTCGGTTTAAAACTCGGCTGGTTTTAAGGAAATGCCGACTGCCCCAAAGAACCGTCAAGCAGACGTCGCAAGCTAATGGATTGCGTTTGCGTCCTACTAAACCGCACGGGCGAGCGTAGTGCTATACACCTGCCGCAGTTTTTCGGCGGATTCTTGCCAACTGCACAGCTTTATGCGCGGAGAAGGAGAGCTTTCAGCTTCTTCATAAAAAGATTTCAACGCTCGGGTGTTCGACGCGATCGTCCCGAATCGAGGAAAATAAGACGCCTGATTTCCGAACCTCTCGCGAGACCATGGCAGATTGCGCAATAATAGCGGCAAGCCACAAGCGGCTGCCTCATGCGCAGCTAAACTCCAATTTTCAAACTGGCTCATGAGCACGAACCCGCGCGCTGCTCGATAAAGACTGATTAGCTCCGCTTCTGATGAAATATGAGGATGGTAACGAATCCATTTGTGATCGATCAGAACCTGAAAATGGGACCAATAGCTGTCGCTTGGGTCGAAGGGTTTGCCAACGAACAATATCGGCACTTGTGCTTTTCGAGCGAGCAATGCTAGTTCGACAGAGCGTTTGACGGGAGCAATTGTACCGACTGTTATCAGGTAATCTTTCTTGCCTACAAATGGATCGCGCGCAAGGAATGCCGCAGGCGTGCCCAAAGGCAGTGTGGAAACTTTGTTTTCGGATACGCCATAGATTTTTGTCACGATGCGTTTCTCAGCCTCAAGCCCCACTATAATGTGATCGCAGGCGCGGCAGCTTGCGTAATTAGTTGTTTGCAATGGGGGCACCCGCGAGGCAGCGAAAACTTGGACTTTGCGCAGCCAGAGTTGGAATGAACCTCGGTTGCAGGTTTGAGAAAGCAGAATCGTTGTTATTACCCGCATGCCTCTTTTTTGGGCCAACCGAATCGTTGGCGCAGGAAGGATGCCGAAGTGATGTACAATATCGCCGTGTTGTGCTTCATCCCACCAACGGAGGTTCTCCACGTCAACCCCTTGAGATTTGAGGGCAGCTGAAGTTTGCTCGATTTGAACTTGTGCTCCGCCGTGTGCGAAAGAGAAGGGGATGGCACAGTTCATCAAGATTTTCATTGCGATTCCAATATAGGGGGGAGGAGTTCTCTTGAAACGTAAATCTGTGTCAAAAATGAAATTGTGCGGAACTGCTCCTTGGGAATTTTTAGTCCCAAACCTTCCTTTAAGCCCAATGAAGCGGCACGGCTCTTGACTTGGCGTTTGTTTGGAATTCCACTCCCCACCCGACCGGAATTAATCTTTGCCGATGGTTTGCGGCGCGATATAATGGACGCTGCTAAATTCGATCAAATTTTTCTGAATGAATAATTCAAATCTAGGCATGAAATCACTGATTATTTATGCCCTCGTGGTTCCGTTGGCCCTTTTGCTGGGAATCCTGCTGGGCAATCCCTTGAGCTATTCGTCGCTTGGGACGATCGGGATCGTGTCCTTCCTGCTGGTGTTTCCACTGCTCATGAAGTGGCATTACCCGCTTTTGTTGCTGAGCTGGAGTATGAATCTGTCCGGTCTTTTCTTTCTCCCAGGCATACCCAACCTGTTGCTGGTCCTAGTGATGCTGAGTTGTGGCATCGCTTTGCTGGAACGAGCGCTGGCTCGGCAGACTCGTTTCATACTGGTTCCCCAGATCATCTGGCAC
>JBQCEJ010000163.1:0-24927 GCA_051960355.1 Verrucomicrobiota bacterium
GGATTCGCAAAGATCCCGAATTGCGGGAGTTGTGGCAGCGCTGCCGTCAGGAGGGAATGCCGGCGCAGGAAGATTGGGGTGATCGGGTGCTGGATTTCCAGATGGAGCTGGCCGAGTTCTACAAGGTTTACGAGCAGTTAATGGGGAACAACTGCGAGCAGGAGGCCTTAGAATGCCTGGTTGAAATTAAAAAATGCCAGCAGGCACTGGACAAAGTTTTAAACCCTGAATTATGAGCGCTTGGTCTCCGGTCATTGTCAACACGAACGTCCCACCCCGCGGCAGCGGCACCCAACCCGCCACGACGATCAAGGCCAAGTCTATGCTCGGTTCCTTCGCGTGGGGCAGCTCCCCCGGCAAAGCCACGCTGACCTATGTGGGATCGGCACCGGTGACGCAAGGGGCGGACATTCGCATCAACATCGCCCGCCATTACTTCTGCGGCATCTGCAAGTCCGATGTGGCGAGCCGCTCGACCGGTGGCGGGATGCTGCGAACGCTGGAATTCTGGGACTACCGCTATTATCTCACGTGGGACTGGACGTTTTGCGCGTTCAACAAACCCGATGTGCGCCTGAGCGCCGGGACGCGGTTGAAACGTTATCGGCATCTCTATCCCGCCGATTACAATGCCTGGCGCTGGACCTACACCGATGAACCGTTGAAAGCGTGGGAGATTCTGGCGGCGATTTTGAATTTCCGAACGCTGGGCCTCAGCGGCGGCGTGGCCGAGGGCACCATTGGGACGCCATGGAGCTGGGACTTGACCGATCGCGGGTTGTTCCCGGACGGCGTGTTGAACATGCCGATCTATGATTTCGATTGTCAGGGCGGCAGGCGGCTCGACGGTGCGCTTTCCGAACTGGCACAACGGAGCGGGACCGTGTTCACACTGATTTCATCCGTCGCCCATCCCTACAATCTGATCTGGACGGTCAAGGGTTATGGCACCCTGCCCAACTTTGCAAAGATCGATGGCGAAAAAATCGGCACGTCGTTGAGTGAAAACCCGACGAACATCCGGATTCTCGGCGGGCGCAATCTGTATCAGGTCATGGACATCGACCTCGTTCCCGACTGGTCCGCCGCGTGGGAACAGTTCCTCGTGTTTGAGCGGTTCGCCATGGACATTTACAACCGGGGCACCGATCCGACCACGGGAGTGGCCTTTGCATCGACGCCAAACGATCCTGATCAATATGTGGGGCGGCAACTGGCGACGGCGCGCGCGTTGGAAATCACCGTCGCCGAGTATGTGGCACTGACCGGAAACGCTGCCTTTGCCGACTACCGCAAATTTGCGGGGCGTTCGCGCATGGACATGCCGGCAGCGCTCTACCTTCAGATGCTCGTGTTCCGGGCGTTCCGTCCGAACTTCACTTACATCGTCAATGCAGCGGGCAAGAATGTGCCCATCGAATCGATGGACATTGCCGACCAGTTGCTTTGCCGCGTTTCCCATAACCCGGCCAATGGCGCGATGACCTTCTGGCCTGGTGAACCGGTGGAGGGAAACGGTTACGCGATTGCGAAGGCGTATCAAGTCGGCTCGGATCTGTTCAAGACAGTGAAGCCCGAGCAGATGTCGCTGGATTTTTTCAAGAGCACGAGCCGGGCGTGGAGTGCGGCCTCGTTCCAGATCGACGATTCCGGCGAAGGCGTGCGTTTCGTGGTCTTCGATCAACCGATGATCGTCTCGAACAACCTGCTGATCGATGTGAACGGGCACAAGGTGCTCAATGCTGCGTTCACGTTGACTGTGCCATCCGTCAAAGCGGCGCTGACGTTTGAGGTGGAACCGTTTTCCTCGTGGCGTGGCACGTATCCCACAGTCAGCCGCGATCATGTGGAGAACGTGCCGACGCTGCATGGGGAATATGTTCTGCAAAACGGCGGGCAGACGGAAATCGTCTACGGTAACGGGAAGACGGCGGGCCAGAATGCCATTGAGATTGCCGACTCGTTGTTGCTGCGCCAATACAGCTACATCGATGGCGGCGTGGAGAATGTCTGGGATGGCAAATCAGACCTCACGACGTTTGGAACGGAGCTTAGCTCGTTGATCGACCGGGTGCAGATCGAAGTGGGGCCGGAAGTCGGGGTGAAGGAACAGATTGATTTCACGAACGAACGGGACCGCGACAATTTCGAGCCGGAACGGGAACTCGACCGCAAGGCCGTCCAGAACACGTTGTATCCCGGACAGAATCAATTGCGGCAACAGGCCGAAACGGCGCGCAAGATTGCCAGCGGCTTCCGGCAGATGCCCTTTGCGGCGCGACTGATGAGCCGGATGCTCAGCGGTTCACTCGGGAGCGAACAGCCCTTGCAGTTGTGCTGGATCAAGAACGCGCCGGCGGGAACGCTGGCCGCAGGCACGCCGATCCGTAAGGCGCCCTCGGCAACCGTGGTGGGCGCGATCAGCACGAACACGATCGGATTGCATCCCACGGCCGTGACGAGCGCCGCGACCGTGTTCGTGGGCGTCACGGTTCGGCAGGGTGAAGACGCGCAGAAACCGTTTCAGGTGCAGAACACGGGAGGCGGGCTGGCGCGCGTGATGGGGCCGGTGAATGAGAATGACACGCTGGGTCTGTTGCAAACGCCCGGATCGGACAACACCTATCTGGTGAAGGATGGCACGCCCTCGGTTGGGAAAGCCTTGCAGAAGATCACCAGCTCCAGCGTGCAATTGATCCAAGTGCAGTTTGGTGCCGGCGGCGGCGGCGCAGCGGGCGTCGAACTGTTCCGACTCAAAACGATGTATTCCGACGTCATGCTTTGCACGCGGGTTTCCGACTCAATTGATTACTACGTGGCCAAGCCCTACAAGCTGCGCAACTCCATCGCTTCGGAAACCATCGAAGCTGTCAATTACACTTATGCCTACGACGTCAGCTACACGGAACGCACGCAGAGCGGCGGCGGCATCACTGAAGCGCAAGTTGTGATCCCTTATTTCCTGCCAATCAACGGCACGTACCCTGGTGATGAAATTCGCGCCACGCCGATTCCCAGCACGTCGATGATTAAAATTCCCGGCACCCCCAACACCATGGTCAACGTCACGTGGCTGGACTTGAATCTGGACGGGCGCGCCTGGTGCGACACTCGCGCGCTATGAAATCCTTCATCGAATCGCCCGCGCATCAGTTGGTCAAATCGCGACTGACCGCCCGCGCCTCGCGCCATTGTCCGCTCGACAGCGAAACGAGCGACACCTGGGTGCATCGCCGCTACTGGTCCGTGCATCCGGTAATTTGCGGCTGGGACGGGTATCTGAATTACACCGAAACGCTGGTGCCCAATTCCGGTTATGGCGACATTGAAAGCGTCGGCAGCGACTATGACGTGAGCCGGCAGTGGTATGCGATCCAGGGTGGTTACATGGATGTTCCCCGCGGCCCCACCTCCGGCATCAACTTCCGTTCGCGCGGCAAATGGAAGATTGATTTCACCTTGCGCGTGTTTCGCGCCAAAGTCGCCCATCCCGAAAGCCCGGATCGCAACTGGCTGTTTTTTAATTTGATCCGTCGAGCCAAGGATTATTTAGTCGACGGCGATAACTCCAACTTGAGCGCACTCATTCGCCACGTCAGCGGTCCCGTGGTGATTCAGGATGAACCCACGCTGACCCGCGAAAGCGAAATCATTGGCGGGACACCGTCTGAGGGTGTGCCTGCCGAAGCAATCCCGTTGACTGGCGCGAATCCCACCGACGTGCAGTGCACATGGAAAATAGATGTTTCGGGCATCAGCGCGACGCCGGAATCACCGTATGTGTTTACCGACACGTTGATCGTGCCTGAGACGCTGGAGTTCTGCCGGGTAATGTTTGACGTCACGCCGTACGAGTTCGGCGATTCTCAACAAACGATTGGCACGAACGTCATCGAGCCCTACCCGCCTGGCGTCTATTATGTTTCCAATACGGACAATGGTTCATTCGGCAGCAGTGAGTTGGTCGGCTACGCGAACAGCTTGTCCTATCTGACGTTGCCGGAAGGCGCGGCACAGCCCGCGCTTCCAGACGAGGTAGATCTGACCATCGCCTTTGAATTTTTTGACACATACGGCGTGGGGGGCACACCCACGGTCTTTATGCCCATGAGAAATGGGCAGGATGTTGCCTATACGGGGGCACCATCGGATGCGCTCGTGATCCACTCCGCAGAGGAAGCCGCGGGCTATTCCGGTTCGGCGTTAATCTGGTTCAACACGAACTTTGTTGTAGGGGAACAAATCGTCACCGCGAAGCCGGGGCAATGGGATGTGCCGCTGATCCCTGCGCTGGCCGGCGGGGCGGTTGATCTTGCCGTCACCTACGTGGATGGCCAGCCGTGGACGATCGCTCCAGACATCAACGCCGCTCTGGCCGCCACTCCGGGGTGGAACGGCGAGACGCAACCGGACGGGAACAAGGGACACTCGCTTTGGGAGATTGAAGTCACCCTCACGCGTATTGCGCCGATGGTCTGCCTATGGCGCGCCGTCAAAGGAGCCGCCAAAGCTTTCGCGTTTTACGACCTTTCGCCCAGCGATCCCGTCAGTTGGCTTTGGGATTTCGGAGACGGAACCACGAGCACCGCGCAGAATCCGGCGCACACCTACGCGGCGGCCGACACCTATCACGTAACGCTGACCATCACCAACACGATCGGAGAAACTGCCACCCACTCCGGCAGCATCGAAGTGCCGCTCGAAGCCAGCTTCTCCTACGCCCCCGGCGTCTATCCAAAAGCGCAGTTTACCAGCACGTCCGTCAATGCCGTCAGCTATCTTTGGAACTTTGGAGACGGAACCACCAGCACCGCGCAAAACCCGCTGCACACCTTCCCGAGCGGTGCGGCGACATACAACGTAACCCTCACCGTCGGTGATGGCTCCGGCCACACGCATTCCGTCACCCAGGCCGTGACCCTTGGGCCTGCGCTCGCGGCGAACTTCTCCGCCGCCGCAGCCTCTTCGCCCGCGCACACAGTTCAAATCACTGACCTCAGCACCGGCTCGCCCGTGAGTTGGGCGTGGCTGTTCGTGGATGGCTTCAACCGCTTTGGCAACCCGATCACCAGCACCAGCACCGCGCAGAACCCGCTGCATACCTATCTGAGTTCTGGGTTTCATAGTACGACGCTGACCATTCGCGACAGCCAGGGTTACACGGCGAGCCTGCAACTTTCCGTGAATGCTCCATAAGAACTTGGGCTTGGCGCATAATCCTCATTTCGCCCCTGCGCAATGACAAACTCAGTTTGTCTTTACACGGTTATGATTTCATCCACAGTCGGGATTGGCCAACGGCAGGGTTGTTGAAAATGTTGGGAAAATACGTGCTTGTTAATTCCCGAAACGAAGCGTAAGAAGAATTTGATGAGCGAAAAACCCCAGTTAGCGATTGGCCCGTGGGTTGCGGACAATATATACTGTTAGCCAACTAGTGACAATATGCGCACAGCAGCAATTACCATCGTGCTTTGCCTGAGCTTTGCCGGGCTGATTGTGGCCCAAGACAAGGCTTCCGATGTCTTCGGTCTATTGTCTTCCACGGCGACGAACGCTGTTTCCGATTACGTCACTGTGCCCGCCTCCATACCGATTAGCACCATCTCTCCAGAGGACATCGAACAAGACAGTATTGAGTTCTTTGAGCAGCACTACACAACTTCAGCCACCACAAACATGTTCGTAGTCCGATGGACATACACCGAAGAAGGCGCAAAGAAGGTGCTGGCATTTCGCAAAGCGCATGATGGTCAGGAAGTCATCACCCGAATTGGTAGTTTCGAGTTTCGTGGTAGCATCAAGCCGCGCGATTCTTACCCGCCAGGATGGGTAAATGATGAGAGGTGGCTCAAGAGACGCACAGACAAGTTTTTCGGCGTCAGCGAAGATGACGCAAAGAAGATTGTTGATGGCCTAATGAAGAAATGAACGACGTTGGCTAACAAGAGGATTGAGCCAATGAGGAGGAGCGCGACTCTGTTGATTTCGATTTCCAGCGCTTTCGGCGCGCCCCTCCTCATGGCTCATCCACAACGTTAGGCGACTATGTGCATGACACAAAATCCTCAAGTCTTGTTCGGCGCTTACATTCCGGTTCAGCCGGTTTCGGAGCGCACCCCACTTTCGGGTCTCGTCCTCTATGGCGCTGGTTGCGTCGTGACGTTGCTGCTCATGTATGCGCTCATCCGAAAGACGCGGAGAGACAAGAGACGCCGGAATCATGCGGACAGGAGCACACGATGACGCCGCCTAACCACGCGCGAGGCTGTGTGAAAACTCCCGGCGCGAAATTCGGTAACGATCAAATTTCGATAGGGGAAAAATTGATGCAATGAGCAGGCGGATTCGAGGGTTGGAAAATGAGTTTTCACACAGCCTCTCGCTGAAGCCAACGGCGGGTGGCGCTGGCAGCTCCGCATTCGCGGGCGGCGTCGATGGTCCGGCGTGCCTGAGCCTGGGCCGTTAGGAGCATGACTACGCTCACTCACAAGGTTCAGTTCTTCAGCGCCAAGTGCCAGGCGTGTGGTCATCGGTTCTCCATGCCGCTGCTGAGCGATTTCAGCTATGGAGAGTTCATCTTCCACGGCGAGCGACAGCGCGTGTTCGGCTTTCTTTCCGCACATGATGAGCCAGCGTGGGAGGACATTGACACACGGTTGCGGCGAGCAGCGCTTCTCGGCGATTCCCCTTCGAGTCCAGAGATCGACCGTTTGCGCCGAGTCATCGCCGCTGCCGCCGATTCTATCGCTGGCCAGCGACTTGTTCCTTTGCCGGTTTGTCCTTCGTGTGGTGCGCGGTCAGTTGCTTACGGTGATTTTGATCCGCAGGGCATTCACGAGATTCCAAGCGTTACCTTTCAGCTGTATCAGTCCCTCTCTGACTCCGAGCGGTCACGGAGAGTCGAGCAGTTGTGGAGGGAGAGCACATGACCAAAGCTCCTAACAAGGGCGCTGCAGCCAACGCCGGGAACGTTTTTGGATTTGTCGCCTGGATTGCGATTGGCCGCCAGAGAGAGTGGTTTAAGAGAGTCACGAAATAGGAGGCGAACAATCCAGGGTGTGTTGCCGGCACTTCACCACCCCATCGCTCTTCCCGGCAACTCCAGCGCAGCCTGAAGGCGTGCGGCTACGGTCGCGCAAGCGTCATTACGCACTTTTTTTGCCCCATGCACGGTTTCTGCTTGTCAGTGCGGTGAAGTGCCAGCATAGTTTCGCGCATCAAGGAGGCCGGAACGAATTCTGTCTATGTCTGAAGCACTTCAAATCCCGCTCGATTTCGAACGATTGCCTGAATTTCGTCTGTTGGTGAACGCACTGCGCTCGCGGAGCAAACCCTGCGAGCCGCGCTTACTGGAATCCAACGCCGTGTTCGTCTGGACGCGCCTGTACGTCGAGCTGGCGCTGCTCGCCAAATCCAGCAATCGCCCCGGCTATCTCACGCTCGGCGGCCGCCAGTTGTTCGAGTCCACGCTCGAACCGTTGTTTGCTGAGGATTGTAATCCGACCGACCTGCTGCTGAGCGCCGGCGTGCTGGAACTGCGCGGTGAAGAACTGTTCTGCCCGCTGTTTGCACAGTTGAACCCGCATTTCGCCAGCGATTACGTGAGCAAAGAGAGGAAAGGCAACGCGGTGAGCATCGTCAAGCGCAGTGAGAAGCACCTCGCGCACGAGGCCACCGCCCAAGCCATGCTGTTGCCCTCAGAAATGTTCCGCAAAAGCGACGGCACCCCGATGAACGACAGCGAGATTCAGCGGGCCATGATGCTCATCAAGCGGCTCGACAACTGCCTGAAGAAAACCTCCCGGCGCAAAACGGAATTCGGCCAGGGCCTCATCGCGGATGCTCATGACGTCGCGCAGCGTTACCTGGATAAGCCCGATCAGCTCAAGAAATTCTACGCGTGGCTCATCACCCGGCGCGATCATCCCCGGGTGCCGCAGACCGCCGAAGGGGTGTTGAAGCAGTTCGATGAACTGCTGGCTTCGGTGGAGTGAAAACGATGGGACGCCGCAAACCATCTGAACCGGAATCGGACGATCTGCTGGCCATGCCGGCGGCGGCGCCCGCTCCGGCGGCGCCGGTGAACCCCGAGGCGCTGCCTTCGATCCTGGAATACACGCCGTTGACCTCGATGCAGAAGTGGCGCGTGGAAAAGTTCGAGTTGTTCGTGGCCGAATTCGAATTGACCGCACCATGGGAACAGCGGGTCGCGCACTTCCACGAAATCATTCTCCCCTATCCGCGGCAATGGCTGATCGTGCGCCGATTGTTCGGCGTGTCGCCGGTGCTGCTGCCGGACGATGCCGATCCGGCGGATTACGAACCGTTGAACCGGGAAGCGCTCTGCGATCAACTGGGCATCACGGCGGCCCAGTTGCAGGCGGAGTTGAACGCCGTGCGAACCTTGTGGCGGCAGCATGTGCTGCCGGAAACGGCGGCCGAACCGGAGGCGGAACGCCCGCCGGCGGCAGGATTGGATTTCGGCGACGAAGTGCTGCGTGAGTTCGGTTTCGCCGATTCGCTGTTCGTCATGAAATACTGGGACGAACAGAAGAAAATCGAAGTCTGCCGTACCAATGAGTTGAACCGATTGGAGCGCGAATGGTTCGCCGGACAGGTGAAAGGCTGGAGCAAGATGCTGGCTGAGCCGATGGCGGGCACCATCGCGCGCAAGGCGCTCATGAACATGCTGTATCTGCGCCGGATGGAGGATGCGATGGCGTCGCTTTCGCCCGACTCATCCCGGTTCGACAAGCTCCAGAAAACCAAGAACGAACTGGAAGAGCGTTACCAGCAGCAGGTGGGCGAATTGCAGGGGATGTTCCCGGAAATGGCGATCGCGGGAAAGGTTTCCTTCCGCGCCGTGATTTCTGAGCTGGTCAAAGGGTATCGAGAATACAAGTCGCGCAAGGACACGGCCTTGATCGACAAGATCCGCACCGCGGCCGAAATGGAAGTGGAATTGCGCCAGAGCCTGCAATCGCCGGATGTGCGCTACCGCTACGGCCAGAACATTTATCTGATCGAGGCCAGCCATAATCTTTACAACCCGGACTTCCGATCCTCCCTGCGTCCCGCCACGGTGAAGAAACTGGATGCCGCATTCAAAGAAGCGGTGGAGCGCGTGCGCCAGGCCTCGGGCGAGCCCTTGGTGGATCTGGAGAAAGGTGTGTTGCCCGGTGAAGGAGACGAGTTTCCAGACCTGCCGGAATAAGCTGATGAAAACCAGAAAACCAAGCCCGCTGTTGCCGCCCGTCGGACCGTTGCAACAAGTCAAGAAGCCGGAGAAAAAACCGGCCTCGTTGACCCTGGCCGTGATTGCCGCGCCCGAGGGAAAGAAGGTGGTGCTGCTCCAGGTCGATCTCGAAGACGTGATGCAATGTCGGCGATTGATCGAAGCGGCGCAGAACGGAACCCCGGCGGACAAGGTGGCATTGCGGAAGGCGCTTCCCCTGCTCCAAAGCATCGTCAAAGGCTGGCTGCTCTCTTGATCAAAACCAGCAACAGAAGGAAACGAAGTGAACAAAGAAGCTGAAGCATTGGCTGAAAAGATCGAAAGCAAATGCGCATCCTCGAATGCCTAAAATTCCCCCATTTCAAAACGAGGGCGCTGCCCGGTGGATCCATCTGGGATCGGTGAGGCCGAATTTCTATATCCATCGCGGCAACTGCGGCTTTCCCGGCGGCCTGTGTTTCGAATGGCGTGGACGGCTCTCGTTCGGCCAGCCCTGCGAATTCCTTTACTGGTCGGAACTGCATGCGGCGTTGCGCCGGCGGCTGCAATTGGCGCGCCTCGCCGAAACGGCGATTGCCATGAAAGTTCCGCCGAAAAAACCAAACCCGATTACCGGCCGCCTCATCGAGGTGTGGGTGCTGGTCCGCCGGGCTGCCAAACCAAACCTCAACCGCATGCCGTTGGGCTGCGGCGCAGAGCGGAACCCCGGCGGACAAGGCGTGAACGCCGCGCTCCCGGGACGCAGCCTGAAGGCATGCGGCTACCATGAAAAAATAGTTGTGATCGACCGATGCTGAACATCCACGTATCCAGCACGCCCAAGCATCTCAAGATCACCCAAACGATGGTCGATGATTTCCTCATCGATCCCGTGATGGGTGCGGAGATTATTTTCCGGGTAAAGCTCGATGCGTTTCAGCAGATGCGTCTGCGCACTTACTGGTGGATTCCGAACGTGATCGATTCCAGCGGTTACGGCACTGGCAAGTCCTTCAGCTTCTGGCTGTTCATGAATCTGCGCGCCTTGATCATTGGCGATCAACATCTGTGCGCGTATTACCAGACGTTCGATGCGGGCAAGAAGATCTTCTGGCCGTACTTCACGCAGTTCAACGCGCGCAATGCCCCGATCTTTCACGCCCAGCTCGGCAAGGTTTCCACCGAAGGCGATATCGAAGGCAAGGACAACACCCGCGGCCCGGCCTGTTACTTCCAGCATTACAAAAATGAGAGCGTGGTGATGATGCCCGCGCCCAACTGGTTTCAAGAAGCCAAGTCGCAGGCCGGTCTCACGCTTAACGTCGCCGGCATCGATGAGTGGACCAAGGTCGAGACCATGACCAAGAAAAGCACCAAGGTCATGAACAGCGACGGCAACGCCTCCGGCGGCATCAATCAGCAGATCATCGGTCGTGTGCGTCGCGCGTCCTTCAACCAGTGGCATCCGCTCTGGCGCAATCACAAGGTATTTCTGGCCACGGCCGAGAGCCCGCAGCACGCCGCCAATCATCGCGTGAAGGTGTTCAAACGCGAGATTGAACGGGGCAACCCGGATTACGCGCTGATCAGTTACTCGTTCAAGGACGTGAGCAACCGGAAGAGCCATACCGGCAAGCCGTTCAAGGAACAGATCATCGACTGGCAGACCGTCGCCGACATGAAGGCCAACCTGTCCAAGGCGCATTTCCTGCGCGAAGGCCTCGGCATCTGGGCGCTGGACACGGCGGGTTGGTATTCCGAGGAAGCGCTGGACAAATGCGTCGCGCTCGGCGCCAGCCTGGGACTGGAACCGGAAATCAGCCGTACGTCCAAAGATGACAACCTTTACTATTTCAAGGGGGCAGATCCGGCGCCGGCGCAGGGCTTCAAGAGCGATGACGGCGCGCTGGCCGTTTTGCGCGTGCGTCCGCGGCCGGGCCTGAACGCGCCCCCGACCAGCAACCCGTCGGATTGGCTCAAGGAATTCGTGTGGGCTTATCGCGTGCGGGCGCGTGGCAAGGGCGAACCGGATTCAGTGTTCTGGGCGGAGAACAGCCGCGACTGGTCCGGCTTGATCCATTGGAAGCACCGGGCTTTCAACTTGAACGGAATCCTGATGGATCCCAACGGCGGCGGCCAATGGATCATGGGCGACCTGAACAAGACGAGCCAGACCATCAATGGCGTCACCACACAGGTGACACCGATCACCACGCAGGCTGACCTGGCCGGCAATGCCTATCCCCTGCTCACGCTCTACAAACGGGGCGAGAACGGCGTGGACGATCTCTGGCCGCTGCTGCAGGGCGACGACAACCTGTATGAAGCAATGCACGTGGCGTTTCAACAACTCGTCAACCAGTGCGATGTGGCGTTCCCGGTGCCGTTCAATGATCGGCCAGCGGCGGAGACTGAGGATTGGCCCACGGAAAAGAAATGGGCTCTGAAGAATCTGGACGCCGCGCGCGAACAGTTGACGAACATCCAGGTGGCCACGCATGACGACGGGAGCTGGGTGTTGACCCGGCACAATGCCAAGGTTTTTTCCGCGCCGACCGGCAAGAAGGATTTGGCGTATGCCTGCATCTTCGCCTACATCCGATTCCTGCTCTGGCTCCAACAGAATGAACTGGAGTTTTCCAACCCGTCCACACCGTCCTCGTGCATTTACGTGATGCGGGTGTGATCGGAAACCAGCCCGACTTTCGAAATGCGGTGCTTCCCGCCGGTGAGGGTGCGGAGATTTCGAACCTGCGCAATGACAAACTCAGTTTGTCTTTACAAGGTTATGATTTGGATAAATCCCGAGTGGGAATGGGGAAATACGTGCTTGTTAATTCGGAACCTGAAGCGTAAAAAGACTTTGATGAGCGAAAAACCCCAGTTAGCGATTGGCCCGTGGGTTGCGGACAATATATACTGTTCTGCGTAGTATGTCGTGCCGCACAAAGAGCGTTCTCATCAACCTTGCGATGTTGATCGCATGCTCGGCAGTGGCCGTTGGCATGGGAGCGCTCTGGTACGCCCTCTGGTGGGATGTTTCTTGGATTCCCATGCCGCCAATTTGCCGTTTCGTGCTTCCAGCCAGGATTGTCGGCTACCATCTCATCCACGACGAGATGGTCTGCTGGAGCTTTCTACTTGTCGCAGCAGGTTCTGTTTGGGGCTTCAGGCGTGCCAAGAGAACGCAGAACAAACCGGCTGCACCGAACGCCGGGCTCGCGCCTCGGTTGACATTCAGACATCGTTGGCCCGGCGTCGGTGAGCCGGAACGTTAGCTCACAACGATGCACAACCTGCGCAGAGGATGGCTGGTAGCACGAGCAAACTTGGCCGCGCGGAAGAGCCGCAGAGCATCCAGCGCGTCCGGACGATCGTCGTCGCTCTCGGTCGCGCTTAGCAGCAAATCAACAGCTTTCACTGAAGCGGCCAGGCAAGCACAAGTCTCGGGAAGAGCGCTACACTATCTGTTCTATCATCTCTACAGCAAATGGCTGCTTGTTCGCGCTCGCTGGTGCCTCGGCAGATCTAATCGGCTTGTTGAGCGTGCACATGCCCACTTGTGTAATTGCAGAGCGCTCCTAAATTCGGCAGGGGTTAAACGTGAGAGCTAACCAAGCACTGCAGCGAACCCGGCGGGGGCGTCGCCGTTGCAATCGCGTCCCCTGCGCCGGGTCGCTGAGCTTGGTTCGTTAGGCGGCTATGGAGCACCGGTGGAAATACATGAGCGGTGAGGAGATTCGCGTGGGTGATGTTGTGAAGATCGCGGACTGGGATGCAGTCGTTGTGGCGGTGACTACGAAAGATAGCCCGGAGTGGATCGATTACATCGGTGAGGGAGTCGTTTTTGAGGGGCCAGCATTCGGACGGTTGCATACAAAGTTTATCAATGAAGATCATGTTCTTATCCGGCGCAGAGACGAGCCAGCCGCCTAACAAATCGCGAGGCTGTGTGAAAACTCCTGGTGCGAAATTCGGTAACGATCAAATTTTCGATATGGGAAAAGTTGATGAAATGAGCAGGCGAATTCGATGGTTGGAAAATGAGTTTTCACACAGTCTCTCGCTGGAGCCAACGCGGGCGAGCCGTTTGGGTTTACCGGGAAGCCGCAGGTTGTTTGACATCTCCAGTCCGCGTGGCTCAGCTCTTATCCGTTCGGCAACATGAGCACACCGACACAACGCGTATCGCATCCTGTCGCCTTCCTGCCGCTGCTCTTGGGCATTTCCGCTCTCTTGGTTTGGGTGATCTACATGCTGCAACGATCGGGCTTCCTTTTCCCACGTTCCTTCGAGCGGTTTGTCCAGCATCACCTCGACGACGTCGCTATGGTATCCCTCGCTCTCGCCGTGGTCGGGATTGGGCTGGGTCTATATCTCGGACGAGGAGGACGAAGAACGAGACTAGTGCTGTGGGGCACATTGATTTCTGTAGCTGGCGCGTTGGCGCAGCTTCTGTTACCCCTTTAGCAGACCATGAGATTGCCGAACCAGTCAGTGGAGCGAATGGTGGCGGGCGAACGCCATTCGCAAGTTTGTGCATCGTGGGCCGCCACCATCGCTCACCTCTATCGTTAGACCGCATTACCACACACCACTATGAAACGCGACATGGAGTTGATTAGGTTGCTGCTCATCGAACAAGAGACCGGCGAGAGTCCAGAAGGGCTTTCGGACTATTCGCAACCCGATCAGATTTACAATCTCCAGATTATGAGCGACGCAGGTTTGGTGGTTGCGCGATTCATTCCAGATGAGGGGGAGGCGCACGCCGCCACCGTTCATCGACTCACATGGGCAGGACACGACTTTCTTGACGCCACAAAAGACAGCAGGGTTTGGAAGATGGCGAAGGATCATGTTATTAAGCCCGGCGCATCTTGGACATTTTCGATTCTTGTTGAGTGGCTCAAGCTTGAAGCTCGGCGACGAGTCTTTGGAGATCAGACCAGCAGTTGTGATAGCACACCGCCCCATGTTGTATGAGTCGCTTTCCCATTTCATCAGGTTCGATATCGGCGGAATTGAATTTACTGGCTGATGTTTTGCGCCACTTCTCGGATAGTTCCACCATGCGGTCTAACAAGTCACGAGGCTGTGTGAAAACTCCTGGCGCGAAATTCGGTAACGATCCAATTTTCGATATGGGAAAATTTGATGAAATGAGCAGGCGGATTCGATGGTCGGGAAATGAGTTTTCACACAGCCTCTCGCTGCAGCCAACAGCCGCCCCGCTCTTGGGTTTAGCGCGGCTCCCATTTCGAGCCGCCGGTTCATATGGCTGTGGCTCAGCTCTTATCCGTTCGACGGAGTAGCAAATGCGCAGAGTCATTTTTCTCGCTCTGATCGTGATTGCAGGAGTTGGTGTCACCGCAATGATTGTCACTCTACGCCAAGCGACTGGTGGACCGGATCCGAGCATCACGACAAGGATGCGTCTGAGGCAAATCGCAGCTGCATCGGAAGCGTTCCACACCGTTTACGGACGGTGGCCGACAGGATTCGTGGAGTTCACTCCCGAGCACAATTTCCGGACGATTGCGTTTTTACCATCGGGAGAGTGGACCACTAATGATGCGTGGCACCGTCCGTTACTTTATCGACCATTCGATCCAGCGCGAGGATATGGTGCGGTTGTCAGCTTTGGCCGCGACGGCAGGGTGGGAGGCGACGCTGCGGATTCGGATTATGAGGAACGGTTTAGTGACACGCGTTAAAACGTCGAACAAGCAGATGCACCGAACCACTGCTCCGCGTCGCAGTTGTGACGCTGTTGGTTCTTCGGCAGTCTGGATTCGCAGCCAGAGCCCGTTTCCGGCAGTGGTCGGTGATCTTGATCTAGGCGACATCACATGAAACGCTTCTGGCCAGTTATCTTGATTTATCTCGGTGGATTTCTGTTACTCGGCGGTGCCATTTATAACGTGATGTTTGCTGGCATTCCTTACCAAGACCCGACGCCTGAGATGTCAGCACGCTACGCTCATCACGCACGAATCGCTTCTGTGATTTGCAGATTGGGGCTCGGTGTTTTTCTTGTCGGCTCCGTTGCTTGCATTATTGGTCTGATTGTCCGACGATTTCGGAGACCCATTGTTTAGTGATTATGGACATTTTGCCGCCTAAGAAATCGCGAGGCTGTGTGAAAAGTCCCGGCGCGAAATTCGGTAACGATCCAATTTTCGATATGGGAAAAGTTGATGAAATGAGCAGGCGGATTCGATGGTTGGAAAATGAATTTTCACACAGCCTCGCGCTGGAGCCAACGGCGATTCGCGCTTTCAGTTCCGCATTCGCGGGCGGCGGTTCATTCCGCCGTGGCTCAGCTTTTGTCCGCTAGGCCACTCGCCCAATGAAGATTATCGCGGACAAGATTGATGAGTATCCGAGACACGCGATTTCCCGTGCGGATGTTCGCTTGATTATTTCCGCTGTTCCTGCCGCCTGGTCCGAGCACCTCAAGGTCGTGAGGTTGTCCTCGTCGCGTTCCGCAGCTTCAGTAGCACTCTACGCTCATTCGAGTTCGGGCGATACTCTGACCATTGCCTCTCGTGGACATACGCCGGAGAGCACATTGCATTCAATGCTGGCTGAGATGGCAGCGCACGCGTTGGGTTTCAAGCATCGCACCTTTCAGCATTTGCAGGCGCGTTACCAAGCTCAGGTCGAGAGTTTGGTTGCGCCGCTTATGGCTGAGTTGTTGCCACAGATTTCATGATGACGTGGCCTAACCATGGCTGCGAACCCGGCATGACGCCGTGGTTTGCAATCATCGCTTCCCGTGTGCCGGGTCGCTGAGCTTGAGTCGTTGACGGCACAGCACACGCCATGAGCACATCACCCGAACAAACCAGCCGACCGAGGTTCTTGGAGAACTCGTTGCTCGTGGTTGCAGGGTTGCTTGCTCACACGCCGCTCTACTACCAGATACCGCGTTGGGCGAACGGCCTCGACCCGACATTCGTTCATCCGAGTTGGATTGAGCGTTCGAGTTTTCCGTTAGTGCTCCACATGGCGGCGGTGCATCCCCTTGTTTGGATTGCAGTGACTATCGCGATTTTTGTTCGCCTTTGTCGGAACTATGGATGGAGGTTGCAGAGATGACGCGGTCTAACAAGTCGTCTTTGCCGTATGGAGATTTACTAGCCATGCTATCGACCGCAACACCGTTTGAACTTCTTCCCGCTTCCGCAGGGGCACTGCTCATTTCTGCCAACCTTGGGGCTCGGAATGAATGGAGAAGGCGGCGCATCAGGCGCAGTGTCGTCGGCAGTCGCAGAACCAAATGCTTCGACGGGTCCAAGCTCATAGCCGAAGGTTTTGCCCTTCCAATCAATACCCGCGGATTTCATCAGTAGAACCGCCTGGCCTTCCATTTTTCCCCTTCTGCATCCTTTCGCACGCTGCGGCTGGTCTGCGACACAGCCGCGCTCCTTCACGCCGGGCAAGGCAGCCGCGAAAATGCGGTGACTCAGGTATTTCCTCTTTATCGGTCACCAGCTCGGGAAGCCGTTGTAAAAGTGGGCAATGGCTTCGAAAAAACGCCAGTCCGTTGTCGCCGCGCAAAAAATCCAACCTCGCGCGACGTATTGCTCTGCCTACGAGGAAAGCGTCCGCGTGGAAGGTTTCCAAGGCACGCCCGGAACCACCGGCAATCCGGTAGAAGAAATCAAAAAGGCCCGATACTGGTTCAAGTATAACGGGTTCATTCGCACGATCGTTCTGCTCCGCTGGGTCTTCTTCAATTTCCGCATGGAGGTCAAGGCGGAGGATGAGAAGAATTCGGCCACCGTCAAAACGTGGTACCGGGAGAATCGCCGCCGCTGCCAGCGTTACGCCCGCGATGCCTGGGTGGAATGGCTCAAGGTGGACAACATCATCGTCCTCTGGCGCAAGGGCAAATCCATCATCAATCCCATCGTGCTGCACCCGGAAGACGTCGATTTCAAAGACGACTTCGGCATCGAGCAGATCACCATCGTTCACGGCCTGACTTCCGAAGCGATCGACGCCATGAGGGGCCTGACCAAGGCGGAGAAGGACCGGCTCAAGCTCAACAGCAAGTTGAAACTGACGCATGGCGATCCGCTGTTTGAATTCGAAGTCCTCAAGCGCGAGAGCCTGGGTCAGGGCCTGGCCTCGCCGGGCATGGTGACCGTGTTCCACGCGGCCGCGCAGACCGAATCCATGGAAGTGCGCGACGAAACACTGGCCGGCTCCAATCGCCGGGTGATCGAGCATCACAAGATCGGGCACGAAATCCGCAGTGGCAATCATGCCGGTTCGCGGGCGCATTTCATGAAGCCCGACGATGCCAAGAACGTGGAGAAGGCGCTCAAGGGCAAGCTCGGGTTTGTGCCGCTGGCCACCAACTTCGATCACGACATCACGTATCCCGCGCCCGATCCGAAGCAGTACGACGTGAAGAAATACGAAGGCCCGCAGAAGCGCTTTGCTTGGTGGGCCATGCCGCTGGCGCAGATGTTCCTCGAACGCGCGCTCAATCCCTACCTGATGGATGCGCTCAAGCAACAGGCCGAAGGCGAGCGGGAATGGATGGAGCCGCACCTGGTGAAAGTGTTCGCCGCCATGGGTGCGCCGGCGGCCATCAAGATCACGTGGTCCAATCGCTGTTTCAAAGACGGCCGTCTGGCCGCCGATCTCCTGAAATACGGCCTGCAATGGGGACCGCTCAGCCAGCAAACGTTCATGGAGGAAGCCGGTTACGACCCGGAAACGGAACGGGAACGCAAGACCGTGGAAGCCTCATTGCCCAAGGAGAAAACCAATCCGCTGGTCGATGCCAATCACGGCGAACAAAAGACGGGCGGTCGCGGCCGCGGAACAGCGGATGGGCAGGGAAAGAAATAACTGCACATCACCCATGACTGAAAGCAAAGAAACCATGTTGAAGGGAATCGTAGGAATCATTTTTCCAGCAGGCGGCATCACTGTTTCAACGATGTCCCAGGTGGAAGGCTGGCTGCGAATCGCTTCCCTTCTGGTCGGCATCGCCGTCGGCGTCGTCACGTTCTGGAAACTTATCCGCAAGAAAGATTAAGCCGATGGACTTCATAAATTATTTCGACGGGCTGTTCAACCTCGGACCGGCCGCCATTCTGGCCGTGCTGGTGTTGGCCATCAGCTACATCATTCGGTTGACGCGCTATTCCAACCGCTGGATCCCGGTGGCCGTTTCCGTCGCGGGACCGATCCTGTTTCAGTTCATCTATGACCCTGCCCTGCTCGCGGGCAAGTGGCTGCATCCCCGTTTCATGATCGCCGTGTATGGCTTCATCATCGCCGCGGTGGTCTGGATGGTGCACGCATTTGTGATCAGCAAATTTGAGGATTGGCTGGCCACGAAAGGCCTCTTTCCCAAGCGCCTGCAATCGCAGTCGGAGGCATCCCAATTTGGAGTCAATTCGCTCCAAGAACCCAACAAAGAAAACCATGAAAACAATCCGTAATTGTATCCTGATCGCCAGTGTCTGCCTGTTGTCCGTTGCCGTTTGCCCGGCGCAAACCAACGCTCCCGATCCAGCTCCCGATCCAGCCCCAGAATCCACGTCGCTGCTGAAAGATTTCATCGCCGGCGCCGCCAGTGCCACCAACTGGACCGTGGCTCCGTATGCGACGTACGCTCCGAACGCTCCCACCAAACTGGGCGGCGGTGTGCTCGCGATTTACGAACTCAACCAGTATCTCGGCGCTGCCATCGGTGTCGACTGGCTCGGCCAGCTTTATATGCCAAGTGGCAACGTGCAATTGAAGCTGCCGCTCAAAGTCGCGGGCTTTCAAGTCACGCCATTTGCGTTGGGCGGCATCGCCATTCCGCTGGGTGGCGCAAGGAGTGACAACCGAAATGCGGCGGTGATCGCCGGCGGCGGAGCCAGCGCGACGGTTTACCATTTCGATGAGGGAGATCTGGCGCTTGGGTATGCCGCCGTGAACTGGGCGGGCGCCGGTGACTACGACGGTTTGCATCACGCGCTGTTTGTCGCGGTTCACCTGCACTTCTAATGCGGTTCGTTCTGTCCATGTTGTTGTTCATCTCCGCCGCCGGATGCGCCACGCGTCCGGCGGCGTTGCCCGTCCATCTGTTGCCCGTCGCCGAATCGGTGTATCGCGGTGGCCAACCTCGCACCGATGAACAGTGGGATGCGCTCGCGGCTCTCGGTGTCCGCACCGTGGTGAAGTTGAACTTCGAAACCGAAGGCAGCGATGCGGGCGCGTTGGCGCGTGGAATGGAAGTGGTGCGCTTCGAAGCGCCGCCCTCGAGCGTCATCAACTGGACCGGCGCGATGAGCATGGATCAGCTTCGGCAAGCCGTGGAGGCGATGCGCCGGGGTCATTGCTATGTCCATTGCACGCACGGCCAGGATCGCACCGGGCTGGTCGTGGCGGCGTATCGCGTTTGGGTCGATGGCTGGAGCAAAAGCGACGCGATGGCTGAAGCCAAACGTCTCGGCTATCACCCGATCTTCATCGGCCTCGATCGGCTGTGGGAGGAAGTGCGATGAGCAATCTCCTGGCGATTTTAAAATACGGACTCTGGTTCCTGAAGCGCTTGTTCCGCCGGCGCGACAACCCCGCTCTGCAATATGAAACAGCGAAAGACAAGAACGCTCAAATGGTGGTGTCTGGTGACGCTGCTGGCATCAACGCCAAGCTGGCTGGCGGGTTGCCACTCGGCCCCAAAGCTCCGGGTGATTCCGGCGAATAAGGAAGTTCTCCCGCTGCGAACTGTGGGCCAACCATTCACCAACTCAGTGCCCGGCTACTTCGTTCCCGATTCGACCATGATCGATCTGCTGAACGCGTGGGACGAGGTGAAAATTTTACGGCTGCAATCCCAATGAAACCCTATCGAACGTGTGAACTGACCCGCCATGTCTCGCTGTGCAGCGACGGCGGCCTGACTGTGGACGGCGCGATCCTGACTCCCGACTACGCCAGCGCGTATGGCGAATGTTACCTCGCGCATGCGTTCCCGGTGACGACGGTGGATGGGACCGCGATGCTGCCGCAGGTCGTTTACAATTCCCATCGTTCGATGCTGTTCAAGGTCGTGGATCTGCTGCACATGATCCGCGCCTACAACCCGGCTGAGAACAAGCGCGATCGCGTGCTGGGTTCCGTCATTGGGGTGGATTTCCCGAAGATGCCCGAAGGCGGCTGGCCGTTGGAAACCGAACGCGATCGCGCGCCGGGCATTCGCGCCGTCTTTGTCATTCATCGGCAGTTGGAGCAAGCCGAAGACATCATTCAATCCCAGCTCGCCGGCGTGGTGCAGTGGACCGTGTCGATGGAAAACAATTACGACCCGGACACCTCGGGCTTTCTGGTTCAACTCGAAGGTTCCAGCGGCGCGCGCGGCATTGAGTCCTGGCAGGACAGCACGCCGGATTTCCTGCGCGAGCGTGGTTTTGTTTACGTCCCCTATCCGGAAGCGCCGGGGGCGTTGCGCGACTGTTTTGATTCGGACGCGACCAAGATCATTAAGCCCTATTGTGATCAGGAAACGACGTTCCTCTTGGGCGGCCTGAACGATCGTGTGAGTTTCAAGGGCATTGGCCTGACGCCATTGGGCAAGGAGAAGGAAGCGCGCCTTTCGCAGATGCTCGCCTCTGGAGTCAGCTACGTGGATCTGGAAGGCATGTTGACGCCGCGAGTGCTGGTGCCGTTTCGCAAGACGCTGAACCTTTGGCAGGGAAGTTGCCTCGCCCTCGGGCTTCCGCGCAATCACATGACTTTCAATGGAAGTTCAAAAAAACCAATCTCGTGTATCCCTCCTGAATAATCACTGATGTTGTATTCACCAGGAATGCTATAGGTGATTTGAGCATTAGGAAATTGTTCTGCAGCCAGGAAAGAGGCGATCACAGCTGGCTTCGTCGACATTGGACTGATGAATGTATTATACTTTCCGCTATATTCACCCAATAAGTGTGAAAGGATTTCAAAAGTCGGAACTACCTTTTTACAGCTAAACTCAAACTCCACAACAGGTTGGCGGCTCTGAAATAACTGTAACATCTGCGCTTTGGCTTCTAAACTCCTTTCGTAGAAAATGTCTCTAGTAGCATCAGCTGCCTTTCCTAGCAAAACCATCGATGGCTCGAGGTTTTCCACTATGGTTAAGGCTCGTTCGACTTCAAACCCAGGTAATAGAATAACTAAACTGGGATTCTGGGGTCTTTGTACCCCAGGAAATCCTATGGCATTGCGCATCTTGCGAAATCCCCGGGAAAGCCACAGGTACTTCAATACATTTGCAGTCTCCTCTTTAATTTCCGAACAGGCAACAGAACTATTTTCTGAGAGAGCCAATCGACCTCTTGGGTTATATTCCTTTGGGGAGACGTAGGCAAGACGCACGCGAGCGCGTGGATATCCCCACCTTATAATCGTGAGTGTCGCTAGAAGCGCTTCGCGATTGAAAGTCGTTATATCGATTGTAATCGCCAATTCTTCTTCGGATTTGCCATTAGGCACCAAAGCAGATCGAAGACTGAGGAATTGCTTGGCTGCGTCTTCCCATGTGCCTGTAGTAACTCCAGAAAAGTTTCTGACGTTTTCCTGCAGCTTGACACTGATCTTCCGGATAGTTTCAGGAGTAATTCCTTCGTTTTGGAACTCTGAATTTACATAGAGCACACCATTTTCAGCTCTGTAATTGCCAACCATGCATTCGGAAACGGCAGTGCTCCTGTCCTCAAAACTTGCACAAGCAACAAACAAGTCGTCGGGTTGCCCGTCACGAATCGGTTTAATCCCGCCACGGTGAATAAAATCCGCGATAAAAGTGCAATTTGTCATCAATGTAGCTCCAACGAGAATAGATCGGGCTCAACCAGTTCTTGTTTTAATCGGAGTTTAACAAATTGGTCAGAACTAGAAAGGGCGAGATCGAGATGCTGCGGCAGAATCGAAATCCTTCCTTCGAAACCAGTAGGATCCAACTTGAAGATTGGGCAAAGGCGACGGTTGAGAATATACCAAGGTTCACGCCCTCCACCCTCTTTTCTGCTGTATGTTCGGAGTTGAAAGTATCGGTATCGAACACCAAGATCTAAAACTTCTTGGGCGCCTATCGAAGCATTTCCTCGGATTGTGAATGAAAAAACTCGAGCTTCTCTTGAATCTGGATCAGTTAACCTTTCATAGAATAGAGAACCCAACGAATTCAGGAGCGTGTGTAGTTTATCGAGAACTGTGAATCTTTCCGGCACCAAATCTTTTCTGATTTTTTGCAAGTCTACCAAAAGGAAATCTTCAGAAAAAGTATAGATAACCTCCTGTTGAATATTCGGAGGTATTTCTATTTTCAATAATTCCGCTTTTCTGGAGCTACACTCTTCGAACATTAGGTAGCACGGTTCTAGGAAATAGCGTATCACACCTGAAGATAAATGTACCAAATTGTAAAATCCCGCGTAGTTTCGACGTTTCCTGGCCTTCCGGAGTTCTTGAAACAGTCTAGCTACCGCATAACGATAGACGTAATCTCGCTGTCTGCCAGGTTTCCCAGCGCACTCCCATTCCGCAGCCGCTTGAACTTGCATCTTCTCAAAGAGCTTTTCTTGTTCAGGGTCGGCGGGAAGGTATTCTTCTGGGGAACGATTTATTCCAGCCAACAACAATCGTCGCTCTGTGATGGCGTGAACCTTCTCTGTATATTTGTCCTTTTGAGCTGAATACAATTCTTCTATATGGAATTCCGTATAGTCATGCATCATTTCAAGGAGCCAGCCATCCCGCGTCTCGAACGTCTTGAATTCGTGAATTTGTGCTGCAACTTTGAAGCAGATGGCGCTATGGTCACGATTGGACATCCAACTATTGATTATTTTTTGCTGCTCCTTCCGTAATCTGTCGGCATCATCAACTAGAAAATAAATGGGTATTTTCTGAAGCTGAGGAAGTTCTTGAACCGCTCGGGCCATTGGCAGCAAAAAATCGTGGTATCCACTCGTCGCACCGAGGTATCGCGACCGACCGTCTGGGAGCGCTTGCTGGCGCAAAAAGGCTGCCAATTTTCGGAGTTCAATATCAAAAAGAATCCACGCCCAAGTAAATGGGTCTTCTTGAATATTTAATTTTTGAGAAGCTATGCTTAATGTATCTGAGAACGAGGCGTTATCAAAAAGCTCCGAAACACGTTTTGCTAACTTTAGCTTGTCATCCCCACTGAAAAATGACTTTGGAAATTGTTCGTTTAAGACAGAAAAAAGAGCGGACGCAAGTGAAAGGTTCATCATGTGCTCGGTGAGTATCTGCGCCGATGGAGTTTCCATCAGCAAAAACTCCGTCTTATTAAAATAACCTTCCTTGCACGGGATCCTGACACCAATGAATGGCTGTGCTGAACTCAAAAACGTTTTCAGCCCATCCTCCCATGTTTCTGCATCCCTTCTATATTTCATCGCCTGGCACCGAGGCTCCAAATACCTTAAGATCATACTTTTGCCCGACCCTCTTGGCCCCCAAACAAATGTGTGTTTCCGCTTATCTACAACGTCAACTCCTGAGTTCTCTTCAACAAACAAATCAAAAATATCCTCAACGTCTAATTTTTCAGGGCTTTCGACAACGAAAGGATTGCAGGGCTTTGATGATTCCTCAGATATATTTTTCATGTCGCAAGTTTAATTGCCGCGGCGTTCCATCGAGGATACTCTACGAAAAACTGATCGCATATCTTGACGTCGGGATATTCCCCCCCAAATTCAACAACGTCTGTATACCCGTCAATCCAGTCCGTCCCCTTCAAAAGTCTTAATCGAGCCTCGATACACTGTATGGATGAATAGCGGAGGAAATGTGGAGCGCAGTAGGCCCGTTCCCGATTGATTTTTTCGATTCTTCGGAGAACGTATTCGACTAGAGTTATGCTTTTTGTGACATCATCAGGATCGACAAATTGTCTGACAGCATCCGACCCGTCTAATTCGACAGTAATCACGATACGTTCACGTGAGGGCTCAGGACGACTTGCCTGGATACTTTTTGCATAATACCAGAAAATCTGTTGTTCTTGTGGAACTGCGCCGCGTTGAAGAACCGGCAAAGAAATCCGGGACGCATCCTCTGATACTTCGTCAGCAAACCGTAAGATCGCCGCGAGTGCTCTTGGGTGAATAACATGTGTTCTGTAATGTTCCTCCGAACCCAATTTCACCAATGGAGTGTTTTTCCCAGTGTGTGCACCTATGATCTGTTCGACATAACGCTGTTCTGAAACCCCTTCAAATGCGATACTTAAAAAATCCTTTAGAAGCGATTTTACGGCGACCTCATGACCGGACCTTACTGAGAGCATGCCCACATCGTGCCAAATGATCGCTGTAAGTAGTAAATAAATCTCAAATGTTCCGAGTGCATAAGTAATTTCCTTCCCGGGATTTTCCTTGCCCAACAGCAAACTCGCAGCCCAAATGACGCCCTTAATATGTTTATCTCCGTGATCTGTAAAATAAGGGCATTTGTCTCGTACGTAAGGGTAGTATTTATCACTCACGAACCTCTGCATCACATTAAAGCTATCCCGGAATCTTGGTGCATCCGAGTTAGGTTCACATGCCGCACGAGCTGAAAGTTCGGAAATAAGATCATTCATTGCACCAAGTTCTGCACGTTGGCCTCAAGGAGCGATTCAAAGACTCGCTTCGCCAGAAGGGGGGGGACAGCATTCCCAACTTGTTGCT
>JBQCEJ010000164.1:0-2670 GCA_051960355.1 Verrucomicrobiota bacterium
GGTGCATCCTGACACTGCCCCGGTTCACATTGCAGGAGGAGCGCGGCGTTTACGCCGCTTCAACATGCGCAAACCCGCAGGGCAATGATTTCACACAATCAGAGTGCGCATTGAAGCGACCTGAAGGTAGCGCTCCGGGCGGCAGTGTCAGGATGCACCCGGAGACTGGGGCAAAACGAACTCCCTCGCCTGTTCCTGCCGGCATTCAAACATGGCCGTGAACCACACACTCGAGCGCCCTTGCATCAATGTGGGGCAATGCATCGGACGGGCATTGCGGCTGATGCGCCTCAGGTCGCCTGCGCTTTCGGCCATTTAAATCTGGTCGGAAATTCAGTGACTGCTATCGTCGCCTCCCCATGAACACACTGACCAACGGCAGGAAAACGGGCGCGCAATCGTGCGGCATTTTTTTCTTTTGCGGTTGGCTTTCATTCGCGGCGAATTCCGCTTCTGGGGCGACCCTCATTGTGTCGAACACGAATGACAGCGGCAGCGGCTCTTTCCGGCAGGCCATCCTCGACGCGAATTCGCTCGCCGGCACGAACACCATTCTCTTCCAAATTCCCGGCACAGGTCCGTTCACGCTGAATCCGGTCTCGACGTATCCTTCGATTGCGCCCAATCCCGTGATCATCGATGGCACGAGCCAGCCGGGCTATGCCGGTCAACCGTTGATTCAAATCAATGGCGCCAACATCGGTTCAGGTGGCGACGGTTTGCAGCTCGCCGCTGGTTACAGCCAGGTGCGGGGGCTCGCGGTTTATCAATGCAAACGCGACGGCATCCGCATCCAGGGAGCTGGGACGAATGTGATCGCGGCCAGCTATCTCGGCACCGATGCGAGCGGAACGAACAGCTTGGGAAACAGCGAGGCGGGCATTTATCTTTTCCAATCGTCGGGCAATCTGATCGGCGGCACAACGGCGGCCGCGCGCAATGTGATTTCCGCCAATTTGCATGGCATTGCCATCGAAAATAACTCCAGTGCGAGCGGGAATTGCATCCAGGGAAATTACATCGGAGTCAATGCTGCGGGTACGAAACGGCTCGGCAATCTGAACAACGGCATTTACCTCATCGGGGCACCCGGAAACCTGATCGGCGGTCTGCTGCCCGGATCGGGCAATCTCATTTCGGGCAATGGACTGAGCGGCATTTTTCTGAACGGCACAGCCGCCACTGGAAATGCGATTCAAGGCAACTTCATCGGAACAGATTTCACGGGAACCTTCACCATCAGCAATCGTCTCGATGGCGTGACGATCAGTGGCGCGCCTGGGAACACTGTCGGCGGCACGGCCACCGGAGCCAGGAATCTCATCTCCGGCAACGCGGGACGCGGTGTGTGGATTGGAAACAGCGGCGCGTCGGAGAATGTGATCCAAGGTAATTTCATCGGCACCGATGTGAGCGGAAAAATTGCTCTGGCAAACGGCACGAATGGTGTGGCGATTGTGGGCGTCGCTAATAACCAGATTGGCGGCACCATCGCAGCGGCCAGAAACATCATTTCCGGAAATCAGCGGGCCGGTGTGCTCCTGATCCAGACCGGCGCAACGAACAATCGCCTGGAAGGTAATTTCATCGGCGTCGATGCAACCGGGACCAACGCTCTGCCCAATGCGTTTGGCGGGGTGACTGTGGACGGCGTGGCGGGAAACATCATCGGCGGCACTGCAACCGGCGCGGGCAATGTGATTTCCGGCAACAGCTTCAATGGCGTTTACCTCGTCAATGCGGGCGGGGGCTCAAACGTCCTTCAGGGCAATTTCATCGGCACCGATATCACCGGCAATCGTGCCTTGCCCAACAGCGAGTCGGGAGTGCGAATCGAAGTGCCAGGCAATCTCGTGGGCGGCACGAATCCCGGCGAGGAGAATGTGATTTCCGGTAACGGCCAGAGCGGTATCTTTCTCGTTGGCAGCAGCGCCAGCAACAACATCGTGAGCGGCAATTTCATCGGCACGGACGCGAGCGGGACTGCCGGTCTCGGCAACGGGCTCATTGGTCCTTACTCCGGCGTCACCCTTGGCAGCGGTGCCGTCAATAATGTTTTTGGGCCCGGCAATGTCATTTCAAAAAATGGCGACAAAGGCGTGGTTTTGAATGGCGCGGGAATTACGGGAAATCTCATCCAGGGGAATTACATCGGCACCGATGTCACCGGCAATCATGCCTTGGGAAATCCGAACGGAGGCATCTACCTTTTTTCCGCGCCCAGCAACACTGTGGGCGGCAGCACCGCCGGCGCTGGCAATCTCATTTCAGGCAATGGTGCCGATGGTATTTATCTGCAAAGCGCGAACGGAAATACCATTCAAGGGAACCGCATTGGCACTCAGGCGGATGGCGTCAGTCCGCTCGGAAATTTCTGGCACAACATCGAATTCACCAGCGGCTCGAGCAGCAATTTGGTGGGCGGCAGCACGTCCGCAGCCGACAATCGCATCGCCTACAATATTTCGTCTGCTGGCTACGACGGCATTCGGGTTCGGGATGGCTGCATCGGGAATCTCATCAGTGGCAACTCGATTTTTGCCAGCGGCGGCGGTTCGATCAACGGCCTGGGAATTGACACCGGCACTGACGGCATCAGCAACGCGGGATTACCTGTTCTGACGGCCGCCACCAGCGGCAATGCAACGGCGGTACGCGGCGCGCTCACGA
>JBQCEJ010000165.1:0-3616 GCA_051960355.1 Verrucomicrobiota bacterium
CAGTTGCAGGCTGATGCTCGTGTCGGTGTTGGCCGTGATCGTGGATGAACCGCTAGTGCTGTCCAAGGTCAGGATGTTGGCAACATTGCCGCCATTGCCCAAAGACCAGGTCTGGGCTCCCGACGTGTCACCGAAAATCATGTCTCCGATCGTCAGCGGCTGCTCCAGCCGAACGGATGTGTTGGCAGCAATGTTGACGGTGCTGAAATCGGCCAAAGCATTCGGCCCCTGCGCGAACAGATTATCCGACCAGTTCGTGCCCTCCAGCCACTTTAATGTTCCTCCAACCCGGTTGGTCCAGACGCCACTTTGATACTCAACCACATTCACGGTGCGAATCACTGAGTTCGTGTTGCCATTTCCATCACCAGCAGTATAGGTGACCGCGTAAGTTCCCAGAACGCTCGTGTCCACGGTGCCGCTTACAGTTGGAATGATGACGTCAGCGCAGGAATCCAGCGCGGTCGCGCCGGGGTCGATGAAGGTCTGCCCCTGGACCACGGACATCGGGCTAAAGCCGCCGAGCGTGATCACGGGCGCAAGGGTATCGGCCACCGTCAGCGTGCACGCGCTGGTGGCACTATTCACGAGATTAGAAACCTGCACAGAAACGGTGTAGGTGCTGCCCGCGGAATGGACGTTGTTGGTGGTAAAGGTCGTCAGATCCGTGCCGGACTGCACCGTCGTGCCGTTCACTTTCCAGGTGTAAACCAGCGGCGCCGTTCCGGTGGCGAGGGCGTAAAAGGATGCATCAGACCCGCATTCAACCGTCTGGTTGGTCAACGGCTCCGCAAAAACCGGTGGATTCGAGCCAGCCACAACTTTGATAATTCCGGAGGAGTTCAAAAGGCTGCTATCCCATTCGAGCCCGGAACCCGGATTTCCCGTGATGGTGGGTGTGCCGCTGTTCCCGGAGCTGAAAATCTGGAATTGATCTCCATTCACCAGCGCTGTGCCGACACTGTTGAGATTGATCGTTCCACCCAAATTCAAAGCCCCGCTGGCCGTGATCTGGTCGCTGGCGCCTCCTTTGTTGAGACGCAAGACCGTTGTGCCATTGAGCGTGAGGTCGCCCGTGACGGCCATTGTGCCCACACCCGCAGTGCCGCTGTTGCCACCAACGGTCAGGGTCGCGCCGGAATCGACGATCATGGGACCGGTCACGTTGCCAGCACCTGACAACGTTTTGCCCGTGGTGAGATGATAGCCGCCGCTGATCGCCGAAACATCAAACGTTCCGTAGTTCGCAATCGAATCGGATGCAATCCCCGCGCCGTCCGCCAGAGCCAGCGTGCCGTTGCTGATTGTGGTAGCGCCGGTGTAGGTATTTAGATTTGAGAGCGTCAGCATGCCGGCACCCGACTTGATCAGACCGCCCCCGGTGCTGCTGATGATGCCAGCAAAGACAGTGTTCTGGCCGTTGCCACCCACATTGATATTGTTCAATCCGATCGCCAGATCGTCCGCGCCTTTCAACCCGCCAAGATTGTAAGTGTTGGCACCTGCGACCACAAAGGTGACCTGCTTGTGAGTGTCGGCGCTCCCGGTGTTCAGCGTGCTGTTCTTGAGTGCATTCACGTTGTTGAGCTTCAGGTTGGCCGCCCCGGTGGTGGCTGACGCATTGACACTGAGCGTGGTGTCACCGCTGAAACTGTTCGATGCGCCCAGGGTCAGATTCATGGTTCCGCTGGTCAGAGTGGAGGCACTCAGCGTCAATCCGCCGGTGCCTGTGATGGCACTGTTGATACTATTATTGTGGGTTTGACTCGCATCACCCGCACCCATGGTAAAGGTGTAGCTGTTAAGATTGATCCCGCCGTTGAAGGTGAATTGATTCACCCCGGACGAATTTCCAACGGTCGTGCTCGCGTTGCCGACCAACGTCAGCAGACCGCCCATGGTGAAATTCGCGCTGCTCAGAGAAATCGCAGTCGGTCCGCCAATGGTGATGTTGTTGTTTGGCAGCGATGTGGAAGGACGAATGACGAGCTGCGCTCCACTGCCGACAAAGATGTCGCCGGAACCCAAGGCACCGCTGCCGGCGTTATCATTGATTTGGAGTTTACCGTCATTGATCCAAGTGCCGCCGGTGTAGGTGTTCACGACGGCCGCACTGCCACTTCCAATGTTCAACTGGCTGCTGCCATTCTTCACCAGGGCCGAAGCACCGCTGGGGTTGTTGGCGATAATTCCGGAGAGGGTCATAGTACCGTTTACACACGTCAGATTCAATTCCTGGCTGGCGCCAATCGTCACGCCGCCGCTGATGGTCAAGTTTCCAGCTCCGGCGCTCATAAAACCGTTGTTGGTGCAGTTGCCCGAGATCGTCGCATTGGTCGATCCAAAGTAGCGGAGAGCATAAAAGGAATTGCCGGTCAGAGCGCCCGCGCCTCCAACGCTGTAGACTTTAGTGCCCGTGGTGTCCGTCACCAATGTCGCGTCAGCCACTGAATTGCCAGTGTAGCCGATCACATTGCCGCCGCTGATCGTGGCGTACCGCGTGGTGCTTCCGGTTCCAGTAGTGGCCCAGGCGCCAATGATCCCGGCCGAGTTGTTGGCGAGCGTGGCTGGCGTCACGGTGCCTGAACCCTGCACGTTCAGCGTGGCACCCGTGGCCCTTGAAAAACTGCCCGTGTTCAGTGTCAGCGTACGGCTCGCGGCAACGTTCCAAATCTGATTGCCGACACTAAGACTCAATCCCGAACTGATGGTGAGGTCCTGCGTGGCAGCGCTCAACGTAATCCCCGAAGTTCCCAGAGTCAGCGTGTTGCCCGCCCCAATCGTCACCGGGCCACCGGGAGTCGTGACCGTGATCCCTTTCCAACTCACATCCGCACCAAGCAACACCGAATTCGGTCCGGTGACCGTGGCATTCCACTGCGCGACATCCGCCGCAGTCGGTGCCACCCCATTCATCCAACTCGTGGCAAGATTAAGATCGTCAGTGTTATCCGCCTTGAAAATCGTCGCTGCCTGCACCGACAAACCCAGAACCATGATCGCAGCAGCCATGGTGGCCTTCCGGAATGGCCCGGTAAAACCCCTGATTTTTTCAGGGTTCAATCTGCGGCTTTGGGAATAAACCGCAGTGGACGCAATGCTTCGATCAGCAACGGCGTGCAATACGGGCCTGGTTTTGGAGGTCATAGTCTTGTTGATATGCAGTTTTTCGACAGTTGCTTTGTTATACAGACATTGAAAAACATTGCATATAACCCAAACCAGTTAGTTAGATGGAGCGCAGTCGAGAGCTCGGGCAGCGGTGTCCGCCAAAAGTGCATCGGCCTCTGGGCCTCGAGATTGGAAGCAGATTATCCGGCGTTGGACCTCTTGCCGACAATCCGCACATCCGCTTTCGTTGAAACTTGGACTGCTCTGCTGGTCAGACCCAAACTCGGCTCTCAAGGCACGAAGCCCATGGTTCGCACGTATTGCCCCGGCGTTTCGCGGGTTTAAACGACTACTGACAATCCGGAGGGCGCAACTTGCCACCCGCACCATCTTTTGTGGGTGGAGAAAAGCGTTGAACACAGGCAAGTCAGCGCCCAAACGGTTTACCCCGGATTTAATGTGGGTTGTAATCCTTAATCCGCAATTCGTCGTTCGATAAATGACT
>JBQCEJ010000166.1:0-26778 GCA_051960355.1 Verrucomicrobiota bacterium
CATTCACGGCATCGTGAAACAGCACGAAGGGTGGATCGAAGTTTTCAGCGAGGTCGGCCGAGGTTCCAGCTTTGCCATCTACCTTCCCGCCTGCGACGGTTTCGCCGCGTTACATTGCCGACGTGAACTGCCGGAGGCCCAACAGCCGCCGGTGCCTGGAAGAAGAGAAGAGATGGTTGTGGAAGCAGTGCCGGAGAAGTGAGGCTTCGGCCTGAATGTCACCAATAAAAAAGCCGCAGGCCAAAACCTGCGGCTTTTTTACTTGGAAAGCTTAGCCGTTGTCGCCAATGGCTTCTACGGGGCAGCCTTCTTTGGCTTCTTTGCAGCGGGCTTCTTCATCCGGGTTTTCCGGCTGTTTGTAAACGAAGGAGTAACCGCCGTCGTCGTTGCGCTTGAAATTGTCCGGCGCGGTCTCGCGGCACAGATCGCAATCAATGCATTGATTGTCTACGTAGTATTTTCCAGTGATGTTTTCGGGATATTTGTTTGCTGCGTCTGCCATAAAATTCGCCTTTGTTGTGGCGAAGAAATAATGCGGCTCCCGTCTCACCATGGCAAGTCGATTTCCCTGAACGCCAGCCGCTGTTCGCCGAATAAAGTATTTCAAATCTCAGTCATTCGCATCTATCCTCCCGGCCCATGCAATCAAGCGCTCTGCGCAAAACCAAGATCGTCGCTACACTCGGCCCGGCAACGGAATCCGCGGAAATGATCGGGAAACTGATCGATGATGGCGTTAATGTCTTTCGTCTCAACATGTCTCACGCGCCACACGACTGGGTGCGCCGTGTGGCTCGGGATATCCGGGCCGCTGGTCTCGCCCGTCAGCAACACGTCGGCATTCTCATGGATACTCAGGGACCCGCGATCCGCACGGGCGAGCTCAGTGTCCCGCTCAACCTGGAACCAGGTCAAAAATTCACCCTGACCGTTCGTGGCGAACGCAGTGAAGAAGAGCGTTCAGTCGATGTGAATTATGCCAATTTCGTCAACGACATCAGCGTCGGGGACGTGGTGTTGCTCGATAACGGCGCAATCGAAATGAAGGTGCTGGCCAAGTCAGGCAACAAGGTGGAATGCGAAGTTCTGACTCAGGGCACGCTCGGCAGCCGCCGTCACATCAACTTGCCCGGCGTCAAAGTCAGTCTGCCGGCGCTCACAGCCAAAGATATTGCAGACGTCAATCTCGGCCTCGAACTCGAGGTCGATCTCATCGCCTTGTCCTTCGTGCGCGAAGCCCGTGATTTGTTGCAGTTGAAGGAACTCTTTGAAACGCGCGCGCATCGCCCGCTTGTCATCGCCAAGATCGAAGACCAGCAGGCAATCGCCAACTTTGAGGAAATTGTGCGAGAAGCCGACGGCATCATGGGCGCGCGCGGTGATCTGGGCAGCGAAATTCCTTACGACGAACTGCCGAGCGTTCAACGGCGCATCGTCAAAACTTGCCTGCGCTACGGCAAGCCGGTCATTGTCGCCACGCACATGCTGGAAAGCATGATCGAATCGCCCATGCCCACCCGCGCCGAGGTGACCGATGTCGCCAACGCTGTCTTTGAACAGGCTGACGCCATCATGCTCAGCGGCGAAACCACCGTCGGCAAACACCCGCTGCGTTGCATTGAAGTGTTTGACCGCATCTCGACTCGAATTGAGCGCAGTGGTGGCGCAAATTTCTTTGATCATGCCGAACTCGTCACGCCACGGCAGAAGCTGGTCAAGAGCGCGGTCGTCATGGCCAATGAACTGAAGGCGGATGCGATTCTGGTCATCACACGGGGCGGCAACATGGCTCGCTACACGGCCTGGCTGCGCCCCCGGCATTCTCAGATCTTCGCCTTGTGCCCGCGCAAGGAAGTGGCTGCCGGACTGACTTTGAGCTGGGGCGTCACGCCTTTCGTTGTCCCTTTTGATCAGATCAATCCGGAGAACACCATCGAAGCCGCCTTGAAAATACTGGTGACGGAAGGTCGGCTGCAAAAGGGCACGACGGTGGTGATCATCGGCTCGATTCTCGTCGGGGATCAGATTGTCGATGCCGTGCAGATGCGCGTGGTCTAGCCAGGCAATTTTACCAGGGAAAGTCTTCCGAGTGGCTTTGAACCGACCGCCTTGAAGTGGTGGTCGGTTTCGAACTGCTGCTGCAAGTCAACCCGCACCGGTGGGAACGGGAGAACGGGCCAACAGGACCGGATCAAGGGTTCAGCACCGCCACGGCTTTGGCCGCGAAGTTCAGCAACGGTCCCGGGACGAGCCCAAGATAAAACATTCCTCCGATGCAGCCGTAAATGGCCACCCGGACAGGAACCGAAAGCTGAATCGGTGACAAGTCGGTCGCGCCTTTGGACCAGTAGATCACACGAATCACGTTGAAGTAGTAGTAAAGCGAGATCACCACGCCCGCCAGTGCCACGAAGGCCAGCCAGTAGTAACTGTGGTTGGTGGCGCCCTGTTCCACGACGGCTTTGAGCAAAAGAAATTTGCCGAAGAATCCGGCGAGCGGGGGGATGCCGGCCAGTGAAACCATTGCCAGCGTCATCGTCGCCGCGAGCAGGGGAGAACGTTCGCTCAAGCCAGCCAGACCGGAGACATCTTCTGTTTCGAGATGACGCATCACAAGGCTGATGACCAGGAACCCGGCGGTCACGGTGAACAGATAACCGCTCAGATAATAGAGAATCGCCGATTGCCCGGCGCTGCTAAGCGCGGCGATACCGAGTAAGAGATAACCTGCATGTGCAATGCTCGAATAGCCGAGCAACCGTTTCACATTGCGCTGCGGCAGCGCGCAAAGGTTGCCATAGAGAATGGTGATTCCGGCAATGATGATCAGCAGGTTCGTCCATTGCGCCGTGATGGCGGGAATCGCTGTGAACAGGAAACGCAGCAGTAAAACGAATCCCGCCGCTTTGGAACCCACCGCGAGAAAAGCCGTCGTGGGAGTGGGTGAACCTTGATAGACATCCGGCGCCCAGATCTGGAATGGAACCGCGGCGATCTTGAATCCCAGCCCGGTCAGCACGAAGACGAGGCCCAGCAGGAAAAGTTTGTTGTCACTGAATTGCGCCGCCACCGTGGCCAGTTCCGTGAAATTCATCTTGCCGGAAACACCGGAAACGAGCGCGATACCAAAAACCATGAACGCCGAAGAGAGCGCCCCGATGATCAGATACTTCACACCGGCTTCCAGCGAGACGAGTCGTCCGCGTTGAAAACTCGTCAGCACGTAGAAGGTGACGGTAATGAGTTCGAGCGAGACAAACAGCATCGCGAAGTCATTGGCCGAGGCGGAAAACATCATTCCCGCCAGTGCAAACAGGATCAGGGAGTAATACTCGGAAATTCCCGAAGCCACTCGATCGGAAAACTCCACGGCCATGATCAAGACCAGCATGGCGGCCAAAAGAAAGAAGCGTTTGAAGAAGATCGACAACCCGTCCTGCACGAACATGCCGCCGAACGCGCCGCCTTCGAGAGTGCAGTTGCCATAGCCGCTCAAGCTCACGGCCAGCAGCAGACCCAACGCCGCCGCGGCGGCATAGCCCAGCGCGCGTTTGCGTTCGAGCGGCAGCCAAAGATCGGCCAGCAGCACTACTAGGCCTAGCGCCACCACACAGAGTTCCAGACTTATCAGGGACAGATTCATTGGTTTTCCGTAGCAGCCGATGTGAGCACGCTCTGGGTTTGATTCGCAGTGGATTCCACCGGTTGCGCTGCGGGCGCAGCTTCCCCGGCGGGCGCCGCTAAGACCGGACGCGCCATCTCGACGATATTCCAGACGCTCGGCGAAATTTTATTGGTCAACAGTTTCGGGAAAAATCCGAAGATCAACAGGCTCGCCAGCAACACAACGAACGGCAGTTTGCGCCAGGCATGGGCGTCGGGAATGTTCGACCACTTGGCCGGCAATTCTGTGTGCAGAACATTGCGAACCGCGCGCAGCATGTAAATGGCGCCGATGATCAGCGCGCCCCAACAGGCCAGCACGGTGACCAATCGCAACGAGGGCTGACTCCAGGCGCCGAAGAAAACCGTGACCTCACCGGCAAAGTTCGCAAACCCGGGCAAACCGCAACCAGCAAAGGCCGCCATGATCAACGCCGTTCCGATAAAGGGAAGTTTGCGCAAGAGACCGCCGAGTTCTTTCATCTCCAGGGTGCCGGTCTGTTGGTAGATGTAACCGCTCAACCCAAACGTCAGTGCCGCGAGAAAGCCATGCGCGATCATCACCAGCACCGCACCGGTCACGCCAATGAGCGTCAAGGACGCGATGCCGAGAAAGATCATGCCCATGTGCGCCACGCTGGAGTAGCCGATCAGCCAGTTGAAATTCTTCTGCTGCATTGCCACCCAACCGCAATAGACGAGGTTGCCCAAACAGAGCCACGCGAGGATTTGCATCCAGTGCTGCGACGCTTCCGGCATCATCGGGAGCGCAATGCGGATCAGGCCGTAAAGCCCAAATTTTTTCAACACACCGGCATGCAGCATCGCCGTTGGCGCCGGAGCGGAACCATATCCGAGCGGCGCCCACGTATGGAACGGCCAGAGCGAAACCAGAATTCCAAAGCCGAACAGCAGCAGCGGGAAGATGAACCGTTGGGCGCTGGCCGAAAGCGGATTGACCCGGATATGCTCGGTGAGCGTCGGAATGTCGAAGGTGTGCGCGCCGGATTGCAGGTAAAGGGCGATCAATCCAATCAAGGCGATCAGCGCGCCAATGCTGAGGTAAAGCGTGATCTGGAACGTTGCGTAATTCTTCCTTTCGCCGCGTCCCCAGATGCCGATCATGATGAAAGTCGGCACGAGCGCCAATTCATGGAAGAAGTAGAAGAAGAACAGGTCGAGCGAGGCGAACGCGCCCAGAATGCCGGCGGTCATGACCAACAGCAGGATGTAGAACTCCTTTTCGCGTGTCTTGATTTCCCAGGAACAGCACGCCGCGGCAAAAGCCACGATGGCACCCATCAGAACCAAGCCGACATTGATTCCATCGACGCCGAGTTTGCAAACGATGCCCAGCGATTCGGCCCCGAGCCAAGGCAGCACGCTGACGAACTTGTAGCCGCTCGGATCCGTATCCGCGCCGTTGAACTGCCAGAACATTTTTACCGCGAGCAGTGCCGAGAGGAAGGTCGCTACCACCGCCACGGCGCGCATGATCACAGCGTAATTGCGCGGCACAAACGCCAGCACGATCGCGGCGATCAGCGGCAAAACCATGATTAAGGAAAGGGTTGTCATTCGTTTTAACTCAGACCTTGCGCTCGCTGCGCCTTTGCGTCTTTGCGTTGAAAATCAGAGTTCATTTTCCAAGTGTGAAAAACAGCAGCACAGCGACGCCAAGCGCGAACAGGAGGGCGTAGGTCTGGAGATTGCCGGTTTGAACCAGGCGCAGCGCACGGCCGGCAAAATCGGTTCCGCCGCGAACCAGGCCAACACAGAAGCCATCGACAATCCAGCGATCCAGCCAGCCCGCCAGGGCCGACAATTGATCGTGCAGCCGGATGAACGTGGCCTCGTAAATTTCATCGAAGTAAAAACGATTGCGCATGGCGCGGGAAAGCGCGCCGAGCTTTGCCGGCAAAGGATCTTTGTCCGCCTTGGAATAGAGCGCGTAAGCCCCGATGAAACCGATTGCCACCGCGATCAAACCGGAAACCGCGGCAAACGGCGCATGTTGGAAAGGCTCGAAGAGTTGTTGCGCGATGCCGGCAGCATGTTCGGCGTGCTCGGGCGACAGTTGTTTGGCATAGAGCGATTCAATGCCGATGAATCCGCCAACGAGGCTCAGCACTGCCAGAATGCGCAACGGCCAAGTCATGACGCCGGGAGATTCGTGGGCGTGCTCGGCGTGCTTGGATTTGGTGGAACCGTAGAAGACAACGAATACAAGGCGGAACATGTAAAACGTCGTGAGCACGGCGACAAGCCAGGTGACGCCGAAGAGCAGGGGATTATGTTCGTGGGCCAGCGCCAGAATGCTGTCCTTGCTGAAGAAACCACTGAACGGCCAAAGACCCGCCAGCGCCAGTGTGCCGACCATAAACGTCCAGAACGTCACGGGCGTTTTCTTCCGCAGCGCGCCCATGTGCCAGATGTCCTGCTCGTGGTGCATCGCGAGAATCACGGAACCCGAACCAAGGAACAGCAGGGCTTTGAAAAACGCATGCGTGGTCAGATGAAACATCGCGGGTGTCGGTCCGCTTTGGCCCGCCAAACCGACAGCCATGACCATGTAGCCGAGTTGCGATAACGTGGAATAAGCGAGAATGCGTTTGATATCGTTCTGCTGAACGGCAATTAAGGCCGCGAGCAGTGCAGTAAAACCGCCGACATAGGAAATCACTTGCAGCGCGTCGGGAGTGAAGATGAAGAACACGCGGCAGAGCAAGTAAACGCCGGCGGCAACCATCGTGGCAGCGTGGATGAGCGCGCTAACGGGCGTTGGGCCTTCCATGGCGTCCGGCAGCCAGACGTGCAGCGGAAATTGAGCGGACTTGCCGACTGCGCCGCAGAAAATGAGGAGGCCGCCGATTGTTATAGCTGTTTGGTTGGAGACAATGCCGAAGCCAAACAACGTTGAGTCAAAATTTGCGATGTCCGAAGTCAACAAACTTCCAGGGTTGGCCAATGCAGTTATGTCATGCGCTGCAATTGCAGAAAAACTAACCGAGCCTACCGCGCCAAAGAAAAATAGAATTCCCAACAGGAACCCAAAATCTCCCAATCGATTCGTGATGAATGCCTTCTTCGCCGCATCCGCCGCGCTCGGCTTCTCATACCAGAATCCGATGAGCAGGTAGCTCGACACACCGACCAGTTCCCAGAAAATGAACGTCTGGAGAAAGTTGTTCGAGAGCACAATCCCAAGCATCGAGAAGGTGAACAGGCTCAGGCTGGCGAAGAAACGCGAAAAGCCCGCGTCCTCGTGCATGTAGCCGACGGAGTAGATGTGAATCAATGCCGCAACACCCGTCACCATCAGGGTCATCGCGAGGCTGAGTGGATCGAGCTTGAAACCAAAATCAAAGTGCAACGCGTCACCGATCGACAGCCAGTTGATCGAAAGCTTGCCCGCTTCCGCCGGCTCCCAGCCGTTCACCGCCACAAAGAGAACGCTCATTCCAAAGCTGATGGCGACGGCGCCGATGGAAAGTCCCGCGCTCAGGTTGCGGTTCTTTTGGGTGAAAAGCGTGATCACCGCCGCGGCGAGCAGCGGCAAGAACAGAATGATCCAGGGTAACGCGTCGAGTTTCATCGAGTAAGCTGCAAACATCGAACATCGAACGCAGAACGCAGAACGCAGAACGGACCGGAGCGCCGAGCGTTCGCTGTTCGGCGTTCAATGTTCATTGTTCGATGTTTCTTCATGTCATCAAAGTTTCATCGTGGTCAGATCTTCCGCATGGGTCGTCTGCCGTTTGCGGTAAAGGGCGACGATCAACGCCAAGCCCACGGCGACTTCCGCTGCCGCGACGGTGATGATGAAAAACACGAAGACCTGACCGTGAAGGTTGTTGTTAAACCGCGAAAAGGAAACGAGCGCGAGGTTGGCCGCGTTGAGCATCAGCTCGAGGCACATGTAGATGACCAGCACGTTGCGGCGAACGATCACGCCTAGCAAGCCGAGCGCGAAGAGCAGGCCAGCGACTGTCAGATAATGTTCTAGACCTATATTCATTTTGCTTCGTAAGCCGCGAAAGAAGGCTATTTCAAATCCTTTTTGCTGAGCAGAATCACGCCGACCATGGCCACCAGCAGCAGGACGGAGATCACTTCAAACGGCAGCAGATATTCCGTGAAAAGCATTTTGCCGAGCGCGATGGTGTCGCCCACGGCGGTGGGTGCGGCCAGGTTGGCGCCGGGTTTGGTTGCGAACAGCGAGCGCAGGAAAATGGCCACAATCATCCCGACGGAAACCAAACCGCCGATCAGTCCGAACAGTTTAATTTTCCGCCGTTCCTCAGCTTTGATGTCGAGCAACATGATCACGAACAGGAACAGCACCATCACCGCACCGGCGTAAACCAGGATTTGAATCGCGGCCAGGAAGTAGGCGTTGAGCAGGACGAACAATCCCGCCAAGGAAGCGATTGTCAGCACGAGAAACATCGCGCTGGTCACCGGGTTGCGGCTGAGCAAAACCAGAATGCCGCACGCCAGCGCCAAGCCGGCGAAAATCCAGAACAGACCGTTGCTGGAGAATACGTAATTTAAGATGTCCTGCATTAACCTTCTGATGGATTGACCGGTTGCATCGGATCAAGGCTTAACCGGGAAGTTTTCCTGCTTCACCGTTTCCTCAGCCTTGTGCTTCCATTTCTGAATACCTTCGTGCTTGCCGCCAAGCGACAGCAGCTTCTCTTTGTTGTAAATCAACGCTTCGCGCGAACCGCTGGTCAGCGAGTAATCCTGCTGGAGGAAAATGGCTTCCTCCGGGCACACTTCCTGGCAAAAGCCGCAGAAGATGCAGCGCAGCATGTTGATCTCGAATTCCTTCGGCATCTTCTCCGCATTCGGGCGATCGGCAATCTGGCCGGTTGGGCCCGGCGGTGTGATCTTGATCGCCTTGGGCGGACAGACAAATTCACAGAGCTGGCAGGAGACGCACTTGGTGTCGCCTGCCTGATCCTTCACGAGGTAAGGCGCGCCCCGGTAACCCGGCGGCACAACCCATTTCTGTTCGGGATACTGCATCGTCACTTTCTTTTTGAAGAAGTGCCGAAGCGTGACTTTGAACCCGCCAATGACTGCCGGCAGGTAAAGCCGCTCCCAAAAATTCAGTTTTTTCCGATTAACGATCATTCGCTTTTAACAACCAAGGAACAAAGCAACCAAAACTCGCCTGGCTTTGTTTCTTCGTTTCTTTGTTGTTCAATTTTTCATCCACAAAACCACCGCGGTCACGATCACATTGGCCAAAGCCAGCGGAATAAACCGTCGCCAGCCCAAATCCATGAGCTGATCATACCGGAAGCGCGGCCACATCCAGCGCACCCAGATGATGATGAATAGCAGAAAACACATTTTTGCCAGGAAAATGCCGATGTGCAGCAGACCGACAGCAATCGTGGTTGCCGGTTGATCCAATCCCGCGAAGGGCAAACTCCAGCCGCCAAAGAACAAGGTCACCATCATGGCGCAGGCAGCCGTCATGTTGGCGTATTCGCCCATGAAGAACAGCGCGAACTTCATGGAGCTGTATTCCACATTGTAACCACCGGCCAGTTCCTGCTCGGCTTCGGGCAAATCGAACGGCGTCCGATTGGTTTCGGCAAAGGCGGCTACCATGAAAATGACGAACGCAATCGGCTGCTTGAAGATGAACCAGTCCAGAAAACTGGCCGATTGATAGCGCACCACGTTCGTGAGATTCAGATCGCCCGCCAGCAGAAACACGGCGACCACCGATAAACCCATCGCGATTTCGTATGAGATCAACTGGGCGCTGGAACGAATGCCGCCCAGAAACGGATACTTGGAATTCGCAGCATAACCCGCCAGCACGATTCCATACACACCCAGCGACACGATGCCGAACGTATAGAGAACTCCAACATTCAGGTCGGCGATCACCATCTTCTGCTGGCCGATATACGAGCCAAAGGGAATCACCGCCACGACCAGAATACTGGGAATCATCACGATCGCCGGAGCGAGCCAATAATAAACTTTGCGGACGTGGCCGGGCGTAAAGTCCTCTTTGAGGAACGACTTCACGGCATCAGCGAGTGGCTGCAGCAATCCCAGCGGTCCAAAACGGTTCGGACCAATGCGATCCTGAATGGCCGCGGAAACTTTGCGTTCCACCCAGACCGCATACGCCACGATCGTCATCAACACGGAGAAAACCCCGAAGATCTTCAACGCACTAAACAGTGTGAAGCTTGCGATCGGATTCAGATTGTTGATCCAGGTCATCTTGATTCTTCAAATCGGCACGCTTGCGCCAGTGTCACCCAGCCCGGCCCAGGTCAAGCCATTGAACGCCGGCACTTCCCTGGCCATCAGATCGAACAAGCCTTCGATGCTCTTGAAATCGTCCTGACCGGTGACATTCAAAACCAGTTCGTGCAAAAACTCCCACTCGGGCCGGGCATCGCCGCGGGGCTCAATGGCTTTCATGAACTTCTGAACGCGGCCTTTGGAATTCGTAAAGGAGCCGCGCTTCTCAAGATGCGCGCAGCCGGGCAAAACGTAATGCGCCAGCTTCGTCGTTTCATTCGGAAGAATGTCGCTGACGATCAGCGTTTCCAATTTGCCGAGCAGTTTCGCGTCGAGGCCGCACTTGGTGACGTCTTCGCCGAACACAATGAGGGTTTTGATGGCGCCGCTCTCGATCTTCTGCGCGATCTGCGGAATCTGATCGCCCATTTCCGTAAAGCAGATGCCATTGAGCCGCGCGCCGTTTGTGTTCGGATTGCGATCGGCATTCAGCAACAACTTGTCACCTTCGCCGAAGCGCGGAACGGAATCCGTGATCGCGCCCAGCTTCTTGGCGAGTTTCTTCAGCAGGAACAACTCTTCGTTCGTCTGCCGCGCCGAGGCGATGATCGCCACGGAACCTTGCGGCGCTTGGATGAGTAGTTTGGAAATTTCTTTCAACGCACTCGTCCAGCCGGTGATCTGGCCCTTCGGTCCCTGCACTTGGGTCAGACGATCTTCGCGATTGGCCCACTTGTAATTCAGGCGACCGTAATCGCACATCCACGTCGAATTGACGGCGTCGTTTTCACGCGGTTCGTAGCGGTAAACTTTCTCTTCCCGCGAACCGACGATGATATTGCAACCCGTCGCGCAACTCGTGCTGACGCTCTTGGTTTCCTTGAGAAACCAGACGCGCATTTTGAAGCGGAAATCTTTCGACGTCAGCGCGCCGACCGGACAAATATCGACTGTGTTCAGCGTGTAATTGTTGTCGAACGACTTCCCGGGAAACGCCGTGATCGTGTTGTAACTGCCACGATTCACGATCCCGAGCGCATCGTCACCCACTACATCTTTGGTAAAGCGAATGCAGCGCGTGCAGAGAATGCAGCGTTCGTCGTCGAGAACGATGCGCGGCCCGAGATCCACGCGCTTGGGCTTGTGAACCTTGGGTTCCACAAAGCGGCTCGCGCTCTGACCGTAGTCCACCGAGTATTCCTGCAGCTTGCATTCGCCGGCCTGATCGCAGATCGGGCAATCGAGCGGATGATTGATCAGCAGGAATTCCAAGACGCCTTCGCGCATCTGCTTCACGGCGGGCGTGTTCGTGTAAATTTCCATTCCCGGCGAAATCGGCGTGGCGCACGCAATGGCGGGACGGGGCGACTTGGCGATCTTCGGCGTGCCGTCGGGATTCATCACCGGCTTGCGATCCGGGCCCATGGCGGGCGTGCCAAACTCGACAAGGCACATCCGGCAATTGCCCGCGATCGGCAGCTTGGGATGATAACAGTAATGCGGCACGTCCACTTTGTTGGCGTTGCACGCCTGGATCATCGTCGTCGGCACGAGTTTGCCGGTGTGATCCGGCGAGAGCTTCGGCACTGCGACTTCACGTCCGTCCACCTTCACCTTGATCGTTTCGACCGGCGGCGGTGTCGGCTTGGTTTCAGTTGTTGGCGTTGCTGACATTCTAAATTGAAACTGAATCGCAGAGGCGCACAGGCGCAGAGAAAAGCAAAGACGAGAACGGTTTCGTTTCTCTCTGCGTCTCTGCGTCTCGGCGGTTCATAAATCGTTTCTTAATGCTGCGGACTCGCCGCAATCTTCAAATCCCCGCTCCGGCCTGCGCCCTGAACTTCCTTCGCGCGGCGTTCTTCATCCGCTGCACCGCGCGCGACGAATTCGTCTTTGAACTTCCCAACGAAACTTTGCACGGGCCAGGAACAGGCCTCGCCAAACGCGCAGATCGTGCGGCCGCCGGGGATGTTGTCGGCAATCTTCACCAGATAATCCGCATCCTGCTTGCGGCCTTCACCGTGCGTGAGGCGATGCAGCGCTTTGCTCATCCAGAGCGACCCTTCGCGGCAAGGCGTGCATTGGCCGCAGCTTTCGTGCGCGTAAAACTCACTGAGATTCGCCAGGACATCAACGACGTTCACGGAATCGTCGATGACGATGATCGCGCTCGAACCGCTCATCGTGCCCGCTTGCATCAGCGAATCAAAGTCGTAAGGCAGATCGAGCATTTCGACTTCCTGCTCAACGTCTTTGCCGTCCACCTTGCGCTTGAGCTTAAACTTTTCCCCAGCTTTCAGAACCTTGGAGGAAGAGCCGCCGGGAATCACGGCCTTCAGCTTTCGGCCGTCACGCAGGCCGCCGCCGAATGTCGGATCGTTGATCAGTTGGCCGATCGTGACCTTGCCGACTTCGATTTCGTAATAGCCGGGCTTCTTCACGTGCCCGCTCAGGCTGACGATGCGCGTGCCGGTGTTGTTTGGCGTGCCGAGCTTGGCAAATTCCGCCGCGCCCATTTCAACAATGTGCTTCACATTGCAGAGCGTCTCGACGTTGTTGACGATGGTCGGGCACATGTAAAGCCCGAGCACGGCGGGAAAATACGGCGGCTTGATGCGCGGATACGCCCGCTTGCCTTCGAGCGATTCGATCAAGCCCGTTTCCTCGCCGCAGATGTAAGCGCCGGCGCCGCGGTGAACGTGGATTTCCAGGTCGTAACCGCTGCCGAGAATGTTTTTGCCGAGAAGATTTTTCGCCCGGGCTTCCTTGAGCGCTTGATTCAAAAGCTTCGCGCCCTGCGGCATTTCGCCGCGGATGTAAATGTAGGCCAGGTTTACGTTGTTGGCGTAACAGGAGATGATCATTCCCTCGATCAACTGATGTGGATCTTTGTGAATGATCTGGCGATCCTTGAAGGTGCCGGGCTCCGATTCATCCGCGTTGCAAATCAAATAAATCGGCTTACCACTGCGGCGATCGACGAAACTCCATTTGAGACCGCAGGAGAAACCCGCTCCGCCGCGACCGCGCAGGCCCGAGGCCTTGACGTCTTCGCGAATCTGTTCCGGGCCGGAAAGTTTTTTGCCGTCGGCCAAATCCTTCGGCTGGAGGGCGAGTGCCTTCTTCAACGCTTCGTAGCCGCCGTGACGCACGTAGCAGTCGAGATCGGGTGTGTAACCCGGTTGATCGGCGTGCTTCAGAATCAATTTGAATTCCTGCGGCATGGTTAGTTGCGTGAAACGTGAAAAATGAAACGGGAATTGAAGGCGCGGCTTGACTGCGATTCGAAAGTGTTTAGCTTACGCAACGCTTCGGCCTGCCCGATGGTGTAACGGTAGCACAAGTGACTCTGAATCACTTTGTCATGGTTCAAATCCATGTCGGGCAGCCAATTTTCATTTCTGATTTTCGATTGTTGATTCACGATGGAAAATCGAATTATTTGCACTTCGCCACCAGCTCATCCGCCTTCGCGTGGCTCACGCCTTCGTGGAAGTCGTCATTAACCATCATTACCGGCGCGGTGCCGCAACTGGCCAGGCACTCGACGAATTCGACCGTGAACTTTCCGTCCTTCGTCGTCTGCGGCCCGTGCGCGTGATCGTCCAAACCCAGTTTATGGCAAAAATGTTTGTGCAGCTCATAGGCACCGCCTAACGCACAGCTTAAAGTGCGGCAAACCTTGATCTGGAACTTGCCCATCGGCTGCTGGCGAAACATCGGGTAGAACGTCACCAGTTCGTAGATGTTGATCGGCTGCAGTTCCAGTTTTCGGGCAATCCACTCAACGGCGTCCTGCGATATCCAGCCAAAGTGTTCCTGAACCGCGTGCAACAGCATCAGCGACGCGCTCCGTTTCACCGGGTAATGAGTGATCAGTTCGTCGATCTCCGCTTCCAGAGCCGCAGGCATGGCGAAACCCGCCTGGCGTTGCAGGGTGTTCGGAATCGGTTCAGTGACGTGTGGTTCGTTCATCGGTCGCATTCTCCAATCACGAAGTCGAGCGAGCCCAGGATGGCGACCGTGTCGCTCATCATGTGGCCGGGCAGCAGATGCGGCAAGACGCTCAAATTGCAGAACGAGGGCGAGCGGATTTTCATCCGGTTCGGCGTGCCCCCGCCTTTGCTGTTGATGTAAAAGCCGAGTTCGCCCTTCGGATTTTCGTGGCCGAAATAAACTTCTCCCGGAGGCGCATTGATGCCTTGGGTGACATTGATGAAGTGATGAATCAGCTCTTCCATGCTGGTCAACACTTTGTCTTTCGGCGGCAAAACCACCTTGCCATCGGCAACGTTCACCGGTTCTTTGTTGGCGTTGTCAAATCCACCGGGAATCTGGTCCAGGCATTGATGGATGATCTTAACGCTCTGACGCATCTCTTCCATGCGCACGAGGTAACGATCATAACAATCGCCGACCGACCCCAAGGGAACTTCGAATTTCAACTGATCGTAAACCAGATACGGCCGCGCTTTGCGCAGGTCGTAATCCACCCCGCTGCCGCGCAGGTTCGGACCGGTCAATCCGTAATCCAACGCCACGTCTTTGGGAATGACGCCGACATCGCGTGTGCGATCCACCCAAATGCGATTGCGCGTCAGGAACGTTTCCGTTTCATCGATGTTGATGACGACTTCTTCCAAAAATTTGCGAACGGCCGCACACCATCCGGGCGGCGTGTCGCGGGAAACGCCGCCGATGCGGGTGTAGGTCGTCGTGAATCGCGCTCCGGTGAGCGATTCGCAGAGGTTGTAAATCTTTTCGCGTTCAGTGAACGTGTGGAGGAAAACGGTCAACGCTCCGACGTCCATCGCGAACGCTCCCATGCCGAGGAGATGTGAGGAAATGCGCGCCAGTTCACTGCAAATGACGCGGATGTATTGGCAGCGCAGTGGCAACTGCTTTTCGATGCCAAGAAGTTTTTCCACCGCCAACGCATAAGCGACGTTGTTGGCCAGCGGCGCGAGATAATCCAGCCGATCCGTGTACGGGATGAACTGGGTGTAGGTCATGTTTTCGGCGATCTTTTCATCACCGCGATGCAGATAACCGACATCCGGCATGGCCTTCGTGATCGTTTCGCCATCCATTTCGAGCACGATGCGCAACACGCCGTGCGTGGCCGGATGCGACGGCCCCATGTTCAGGACCATTTTCTCGCCCACCATGTCCGGCAGGTCGTCGGTGCGTGAAGGTCCGTTCAACGTCTGCGCGGCCTCTTCGGCGCGCGTTGCCGAATCTTTGATTTCGATGTCGCGAACTTCAGCCATTATGTATTGGGTCCGACTGGTCCCGGACCGTGGGATTCGCCGTGAGCCTTGCGGATGTCATCGCGGCGTTCGATCCGCGCGTTCAACGGAACGGAATCGGTTTCCGGAATGCGCACGCGCGGTTCGCGGGAAATCGTGTCTTTGCCACCGGCAATCGTGACAAACGGGCCGCCCGCCAAGGGTGCCGTCTCGGTGAAAGCGATTTCCGGCAAGTCGGTCGGTTTGCCCGAGAGCGGAAAATCTTTGCGCAACGGAAAGTAAGGATAACCGTCCCACATCAAAATCCGGCGCAGGTCAGGATGATCGCGAAAACGCAAACCCATCATGTCGTAAATCTCGCGCTCATGCCAATCCGCCGTGCGCCAGACGTTGGAAACGGTTGGCAATTCCGATTTCTCTTCGCCGACATCGGTTTTGAGCCGCAGATAACAGCGATGGCTCAGGCCGTACAGATGATAAACCACCGTGAAACGCGGGTCCTCGCCGTAGTTGTCCACGCTGCTGACGTCCACCAGGTAATCAAAACCTAACTGCTGCTTGGCAAAGGCGCAGACTTCCGCAATGCGCTCGGCAGCCGCCACTTGCAAGCCGATTTCGCCGCGAAACTCCACCGGTTCGGCAATGAGGTCGCCGAACTGAGCTTTAAGCTTTTGAGCCAGATCCAGAGCTGTCACGGGTTAAGCCGCCACTTTCTTCTGCGTCGCAACAATCGGCTCTTTGGCGACTTTGTTTTGAAGTTTGATTAGCGCGTCCAACAGCGCTTCCGGCCGGGGCGGACAGCCCGCCACATAAATATTTACGGGCACAATTTTATCGACGCCCTGCAGCACCGAGTAGCTGCGATACATGCCGCCAGTCGAAGCGCAGGCGCCCATGGCGATCACCCATTTGGGCTCCGCCATCTGGTCGTAGATGCGGCGCACGGCTAGCGCCATTTTGTAGGTGACCGTGCCGGCCACGATCATCACGTCAGACTGACGTGGAGAAAAGCGCATGACTTCGGAGCCGAAACGGGAAATATCAAAGCGGCTGGCACCGGCGGCCATGAGTTCGATCGCGCAGCAGGCGAGGCCCATGGGCATCGGCCATAACGAGTTTTTGCGGAACCAGTTAAGCGCAGCATCCACCCGGGTGACGACCACGTCACCTTCGATCTTCGAATTGTAGCCGATTTCTGTCTGAGTCTGCATAACTGGTTGCCTGACCATCGATTGGCACCGGGAACGTAATTGGGGTAAAAAAGTCAGGCAAGTTGAATTTGTGATATTTTTCACAAGCGCGCGCCATTCCGAGGATTCCCGAGCTGATTCTCTTGCAGTCTGCGCGCCGCCCGCCGCTCCCGGTTTTCCCGAACAGCTCGAATGCCGTTGGGCTCTCCTCCACCCAAGAATCCATGTCTGAATGCGAAGAACTGCCCTTCGAGGGAGCATAAACCAGGTCAATCCGGCACATTTATCGGCGGCATGGAGTGGGAGGAGTTTACAAGCGGGGACGGGCTTTGGTAGGAAATGGCCACCCGACGCAATTGAGGATTGAGTATTCGGGAGCTAGGCAGAAGATCCGGATTGCGGACTGAGGAAGTCGCTCCCAATTTGCAGAATCTCCCGCATTTCGCGATTGGCAACGAACCCGCAGAAGTTTGATCATAAGCGCTGCCGGCAGGCGCATTGAAGCATTCGACGCGGTTTGAAGATGATCCCTTGGGCCGGCAGGTGAAGACGAGCTTCGACGAGCTGGCGATCATTCTCCTCAGGACACGTGACGAGACACGCAGAGCAATGCTCTGCGTTCCGCAGTGTGCATTTCTTGGCGCGAAATGGCATCAAACAAATTTGGGCTTCGTTCTTCAATGCGACGGCTCGGACCATGGATGGTTTTGTCGGGCTGATCTTTCGTCGTGGTCGGAACAAAAAACAAACCGGTGCAAAAATGGTGCAAAAATGGTGCAAAAAGCTTCAGCGCAATTTGGTCTCAGACGGAACAATGCGCCGCGCCCGGGATTCCAACTGCATCCTTATGGGTCATCCCGAACGGTGCGGCTGGATGCTGTTTTCAATTTCCATGCGCTTGGGATCGAGGTTGCCGGCGGGCGATGTTGGCAGCGGTTCTTGGCGGTCAGAGACGACGCGCCGCGCTCGTTGCCCGAGAATCCGGCGACGATTGTTCGGCTGCAGTTTCCCGCACCCTGGTCTGCTTGAGTGCGTGTTGCGTGGGCGCATGCAATGTTCGTGTCGGGAGTTATCCTATTGTGAGTTCGCACGCGCTTGTGAAGATGAGTGCCTATGAAGAGGAGCCCAGGGTTTGCCGTCCTGCTACTCTCGCTCTCATTGGGGCCGTACTGCGCTTGGGGCGCCACCAACGAATGGACCAAGCCCACCAGCGGCTCTTGGGAGGAGTTGTATTGGTCTCTCGGCCTGCCCAACATCAACCAGGAAGTCGTGGCGTTCAGAAATCCTGGCTGGAAAGCCCTGGCCATCGGAGCCGCGACCACGGCCCATTTTCCAGATTCGTTGTCGCTCAACAATCTGATCGTGGACGCTCCCACCGACTCTTCCAATCAACTGCTCCTCAATTGGGCTGGGTTGGATGTTCCGCTCGAGGTGCATCAGGACCTGACCATTGGAACCAACGCCTCGTTGGCGAGCCACTACTCGGCCTTGCGCGCGGCGAATGCCTGCATCGCTGGCTCGGCTTCCTTCTCCGATGCTTCCACGGAGGACTTTGGCCAGCTTTCGCTGCGCTCCGGCAGCACGGTGAACCTGACGAACGGGAGCATGACGACATCCAACCTGACTTTCTATGGCGGGACATTCACGCAGGGCGGCGGCAGTCATGTCGCGCAGAATGTCGACCTGCCGCTTCCGCTTTCGTCCTACTGGGTGGGATCGGGTTTGTATAACTTGCAAGGCGGGGCCTTTACATCAAAGCGGCTGGTTTTGGGCTATCCGAACCGGTCCGGGTTGGAGGGCTTTGGTGTTCTGGTTCAAACCGGCGGCGTCCACACAAATTCTGCCATGGAGATTCGCGGCTATTACACTCCCTATGGCGGTTCGTCGGCGGGACGTTACCTTTTGCAAGGCGGATGGCTGGTATCGGATTCTGTCATCAGCGATGGGGGCTACTATGCCCAAACCGGCGGGACGAATCGGGTTCAGGAGTTGACGGTCAAGGGCGGCGGCGACTTCGAACTGGTCGGCGGGGAACTCCTCACGTCCAACAGCGTGGTAAACCCGGATCTCTACGTTCGTGGCAGGTTCACGCAATCCGGCGGGATGCATGGTGTGCGGGATCGGCTGCTCGTCCAAGGAGGGTTCTACGAAAATCCCTTGAACCCCGAATACACGCTTGCGGGCGGAAGTGTGGTGGCGTCGAATCTCCAAATCAGCGGCGCCACGCTCAGCATCTCCTCGAATGCCGTTCTGTCCACCTCGCGCATTGAGTTGGGAGCACACCTGTTCGTGTCTGGCCACGGGATGGTTTCCAACAGCGGAATCCTTGCGATCTCGGGCAAGTCCTACGCGACTGTTTACGACTGGCCCAACCTTCAGTTCGACGTGAGCGTGGTTGAAACGCAGTACCTCGGTCGGTTGCAGATTTGCTCCGGAGCCTTAATCAGTTGTTTGGGCGCTCCCGCGCTGCGGTTCGCGGATAGTCACACCCTGGAGTGGACCGGGCCGCTGCACATCCGTTTCCCGGGACCCGGTTCTGACACGCACATTTTTTTCGGAACCAACGCTCAGGCGTTGACGGCAGGGCAACTGGCTTGGATCAGCTTTGTGGCGAATAACACAAATTATCCGGCCATGCTTCTCGCCAATGGCGAGCTGGTTCCTGTGGTTCCCGCAACGCTTGGTTTCACCAATACTGGGACAAGCCTGATTCTATCCTGGTCCGGATCTTACGAGCTGCTCACCGCCACGAACGTGCTCGGGCCATATCTGCTCATCCCCGGAGCGGTGAGCCCGATGACGACAACATTCACCGACCCGGAACGCTATTTTCGATTGCGATTGCCCGCGCCCTGAGCGTGCCATCCGTGTCGTGGAAAGCGAACAGACCGAGGCTGTGCCGGCTTGGAGCGTGAAACAAAAGACACGGTGCACAGCTGGTGCAAAGACACTTCCCAAGATGAAAGCAGATTTCTCGGGCAAGACACAGGATCTGATTTTCCCAACGATTGGTGTGAATGAGGATTGTCAACTGGAGTGGCTGCTGTTTAAATGACCGGACTCAAAGAGGAATACCATGAAACCTTTTCAAGTGCTCGGTTTATTCGTCATTTCGACATTTATCGCACCCGCCGCTTTTGCTCAGGTATCGGTTCCGTTGCCTGGCAGGGTCATTAATAAGTTGCTGCCGGATTACGGGCGGCCCAAGGTGTATGCCTTGAACAAGGCCAACGGCTCAGTTCCGGGCACGTTGCTGGCACTGAATCCAACCAATGGCGCCATTCTTGGGGAAATTTCTCTCAATCTGAATCCGACCGACATGACGATGGCTCCGGCGGGCGACGCGCTTTACGTCATTCACGCCGGCAGTCGGACCATTTCCAAGGTGGACCTGACCACGTTGGCGGTGGTTGGCGAAAAGACGATCACCACGCCCAGCACTTACAGTCTGTCGAATCCGTTGTATGTGGCGGCGGCAGAAGGAGACAAGCTGTTCTACACCGACGGCGCATGGGGTCCGCAGGTTTACTTTTTTGACTTCACTGCCGGAACCAACAATCTCGTCCTGAACACCGGCGGGAACGGTTCTCACGGCGCGGGCGCCATCCTGCTGAACCGGACCGGCAGCAATCTCTACATCTGGAACCAGTACGGTTGGGGTGCCGGCAATGTAAATGCCTGGGTCACCCGTTTTGATGTGGCAAGCGGCGGCGGTCTGACGGCGCTCGAAAACTCCTTCACTTCCTGGCGGCGCGACCCTGTGGACACGCCACTGTTTCTCGATGGTGCCGAGCGCTGGGTTTTCAACAAACAACAAATGTTTGCGGCCACGAACGTATCCATTCTGGTCAATCAGTTTGCCAATAATATCTATGGCATTTCGCTCGATGGTTCGATCGCCTTCGGCCCAACGGAGGTTTTCAACACGGTGAACGGCAACACGCTCACGAACCTGCCATTTTCCACGACGGTACAAACCTTGTCGGGCGATCAGAAGAAGCTGTTCCGCTACAACACGGGCACGGCGAGTGTCGTGATCTACGATATGGCCGCCATCGCTTCGGTGAGTGGACCGGATCCGATGCCGACGCCGGCTGATGGAGCGGTCGTAAGCCTGCCTCTCACCAACCTGAACTGGTCCGTGTCGCCGCTGGCGCTTTCGTATGACGTTTACTTCGGAACAAATCAGGCGCAGGTCGCGTCGGCAACCAACGGCTCGTCCTTGCATCTGGGGCGAGTTACCGCGCCACCCCAATCGCTGCCCGGCCTGCTGTCGCCCGGCATGACTTACTATTGGCGCGTGGATGTGGTCGGTTTCAGCGCCACCAACACCGGTCCGGTCTGGTCGTTTACGACCGCGACTCTCTCGGTTGCTCCGTCCCAGATCGATTACTCGGCGATTGCCGGTTACAATCCCGCCAGCGTTTCCTTGACTTTGACCGGTGCCGCGCCCGTGGCCTGGAACGCGACTGTCACTGGCGGGAACTGGCTGTCCATCAGCCCGAGCCTGGGCACCTCGCCCGGCACTGTTGCTGTCAGTTTCGATACTGCCTCGCTGCCTGCCGGTTTTTACACCAACAACGTCAACTTCACCGTTGGCGGCACCACGTTGACAGTTCCGGTTTCGCTCAACGTAAAGGCGCTGAATATCACCAAAATGGTGGCGGATCCCCAGCGCCCTTACCTGTACGCCATTCAGCCGCCGGCGTTATCCGGCCAGAACGGCCTGTTGCTGTTCATCAACACGACCAACGGCAACATCGACAAGACGCTCACGATCGGCATCAACCCGGTCGATTTGTCCATCAATCGAGCCGAGAACCGCCTTTACATCGCCAGTTGGACCGAGACCTCGACGTATGTGGTCGATCTGCAAACGCAGACGCTGCTGCCGTCACTGAACCTCGGCACCGATGTTTACAAGATCAATGCCGGACGACAGGGCCGACTGGTCACGGAAGGAATGGACCAGTGGATTTACATGACACTGTTCAACACCACCAACGGCACATCGCTCGCTTCCGGCATGGTCCGCGAGGGGGATGGCGATTTTGATCCCACCGGTCGTTATTATTATCACGTGGACAATAACAGCTCCGGTGCCGCCATCTCGAAATACGATACCGTGTCCAACACCTTTGCCGGTGCGGGAAGCAGCGGTACGCGCGGCAGTTATTATGGCTCGCGTAATCTTGTCATTAGTCAGGATGGCTCCCGGCTGTTTTGGACCCGCGTGGTGTTTGACGCTGACCTGAACAGTTATGACATGGTGCCGGGTGAAGTGTACTCCTGTTCTACGAACGGCCGGGTTGCATTCGGCAATGCGCAGGCCTACGACAGCCAGACGCGTTTGGCCATCTACAATCTGCCGGTGAGTACCACCGTGTCCGTTGTGGATGGGCAGAACGCGCGCTTCTGGTATTTCGTCAACGGCACACTGGGAAGCATCCCGATGAGCGCCATCCAGTCCCCGACGATTACGACTCAGCCCGCCACCAACACTTCGGTGATCGTCGGAGGTTCGGCGTATTTGACGGTTACCGCCGCGGGCATTGCTCCATTGTCGTATCAATGGACGCTTGGCGGCACCAATCTCGCCAGCCAAACCAATTATTTCCTGTCGCTCTCAAACCTGCAACCCGCACAGGCCGGCAGCTACCGCGTGGTGGTCTCCAATCCGTATGGAGCCGTCTCCAGTTCGGTGGCGCAGGTGAATGTACTCATCCCGCCGACCATCGCAATCCAACCCGTCGGCACGAACGTTGCCGCCGGACAATCCTTCAGCCTCATGGTGACGCCTGCCGGCTCCGCACCGTTCGCTTACCGGTGGCTGTTCGAGAATGCTGCCATCGCGGGTGCAACCGCGCAGACGCTCAGCATCAACAATGCACAATCCCTGAACGAAGGCATCTATCGCACCATTGTCAGCAACTCAGTCGGCTCAGTAACCAGCGCTGCGGTCTTTGTGCGGGTGCTGCCCTCCGCGCCAGTAATCGTGAGCAATCCAGTCTCAATATCCGTCGGAGCCTCTTCCAACGCGACCATGAGTGTACAGGCTGCCGGCAGCCAGCCCCTGACCTACCAATGGCTCTTTAATGGGAATCCCATTCCTGGGGCGACGGGTTTGCAATACTCCCTGGCCGGGGTTCAGAGCAGCAATGGCGGCGATTATCGGGTTGTCGTTTCCAACGCGATGGGCACCGCGACCAGCAGTTCAGCCACGTTGACAGTGCTGCCGGTTGCGGCTTATTTCACACTCAATCCCGTGGGTGCCACCATCGTGGCCGGTTCCAACCGCACTCTCACCGGCCTGGCCAACGGTTCACAGCCGATCAGTTATCAGTGGCAGCACGACGGCACCAATTTGCCCGGGGCCACCGGCACCTCGTTGGCTCTGACTGGAGTGAACATCGCCCACTCGGGGGCTTACACCTTGCTCGCATCCAACATCATGGGCGTTTCGACCAGTGCCGTGGCACAACTCACGGTTTACCAGAACGCGACTGTTTTAAACGCGCTCAGCAACGAGGTGGTGCAGGTGGGTGATAGTGTGGTGCTGACAGTGAACGCGGGCGGCACTCAGCCTCTCGGTTACAACTGGCAGTTCAACGGGCAACCCATTCCCGGCACCGATTCCACTCTCGTTCTCACGAATCTGCAACTCACGCAATCGGGCTTCTATCGCGTCATGATTACCAACCAGTATGGCAGCGTTTCCAGCACCGGCCGGGTCAGCGTGCTGAACGCACCCTCCTCGGTGGTGGCTTGGGGCGATGACTCGGGCGCGCAGACCGATGTGCCAGCCGGGCTGGAAGACGTCGTGGCTGTGGCCGGCGGCGACTATCATAGCATTGCGCTCCGGCGCGATGGAACCTTGTTGGGCTGGGGGTTCAATGGCGACGGACAGATCACCGTGCCGACGAACGCCCTGCGCTTTGTCGCGATTGCCGCCGGCGGCTACCATAACCTGGCCATTACCGAACGCGGCGGGGTTGTCGGTTGGGGGCGAAACGACTACGGGCAGCGCACCATTCCCGCAGCCGCCACGAACAACGTTCTCAACATCGCTGCTGGTGAAGCGCATAGCCTGGCGCTGCTGTCCAGCGGAACCGTGGTGGCTTGGGGTGATAACAGCTTGGGTCAGTCGTCGGTGCCACAGGGCCTCTCCTCCGTCCGCGCCAGTGCTGCCGGTCACAACCACAGCCTCGCCCTGCGCACGAACGGCACCGTGGTCGGCTGGGGGTTCAATCTCTACGGTCAAACGGCTTCCCCCGCCGCCTTGACCAATGCCGTTGCGGTCGCGGCGGGGTATTTGCACAGCGCAGCACTCCGAATGGACGGTACCGTGGTGTGCTGGGGCGACAACACTTACGGACAAACCAACGTGCCCGCCGGCCTGAGCAATGTCGTGGCGATCACCGCAGGCGATTTCCACACCTTCGCCCTGCAATCCAGTGGTGCCATTGTGGGCTGGGGTGATGATTCGTACGGCCAGTTGAGTGTGCCGGTCTGGGCGACGAACAGCCTGGCCGTCAGCTCCGGTTTCTTCCATGGGCTGGCTCTGGTGCAACCCATGCATCTGGAGTTGCGCGTAGCTGAAAATGGCCTCGTTCTGAAATGGATGGGCAACTGCACTTTGCAATGGGCACCGACCCCTGCCGGACCCTTCACAGACGTTCCCGGCTGTTACGGAGCCTACACGAACACAGATATGCTCGCGCCCGCCCGGTTCTTCCGGCTGCGCCATTAAACCGGGAAGAGTGGGGGTAATCCTGCCGAGGTTCAACGCGGTGCGGTGAGTTGATCCGGCGTGATCGTGTGGGAAGAAACCGGCGACAGGAAAGCTCCTAACCCGCGGCCGGGTTTGGCCACGCTACTTGGCGCAGGCCTTTCCAGCTGGTGGGTCCCGGGATTTTCCGGTTCTCACAGTCGCGCCTGTTCACCCATTTTCGTGGCGGCCCGAGTTCATCCCGATCCCAAATTCCCCCTTGCTTCTGGCTGGCCGCAGCCTATCTTAGCGCCGCCCGAACTCCGCGTTGTGCGGATGTTCAATTAGGCTGAGAAAGAAAAGTTAACGAATAACCTAACCTTCAACCTCCGTTGCCCCGCAACGTCGGTCCGTTAGGCAATGGAGCTCGGTAAGCCTCCCGCAAACCCTGCCTCCTTCAGTTCAAGTCCGTAAAGTATTATGCTCACAATGGAAGAAGCCCTGAAGCACAGCAATCTACGCTTTGCCGCAGGCGAAATCGTCAAAGGCACCATCATCGAAGTCCGCAACAAGGAAGTCCTCGTGGACATCGGCTACAAAAGCGAAGGCGTCATCAACGGCGGCGAATTCGACGACATCAAGGCCGTCAAGGCTGGCGACGAAATCGACGTCCTGATCGAAAAACTCGAAGACAAGGACGGCATGGTCGTCCTCTCCCGCGAGAAGGCCGAGTTCAAGAAAAACTGGGAACGCATTCTCCAGATCTGCAACGAAGGCGGCATCATCAGCGGCAAGGTCAAAGCCATCGTCAAAGGCGGCCTGCTCGTCAACATCGGCGTGGAAGCTTTCCTGCCCGCCTCCCAGATCGACGTCACCACGCCCAAGAATCTCCAGCAATACGTTGGCAACACCTACGATTTCAAAGTCGTTAAGATCAATCAGGAACGCCAGAACATCGTTCTGTCCCGCCGCGAATTGATCGAACAGGAACGCACGGAACGCCGCCAGAAGCTCCTGACCGAAATGACCCCGGGCGACATCCGCAAGGGCACGGTCAAGAACATCACCGATTTCGGCGCATTCATCGACCTGAACGGCATCGACGGTCTCCTGCACATCACCGACATGAGCTGGGGCCGCATCGGGCATCCCTCCGAAGTGCTCAAGGTTGGCCAGGACATCGACGTTGTCGTGCTCGACATCAACAAGGAAAAGGAACGCGTCAGCCTCGGCCTCAAGCAGAAGATGACCAATCCCTGGGACAGCATCGAAGCCAAGTATCCTATTGGCGCGAAGGTCAAAGGCAAAGTGGTCAATCTCGTGCCCTACGGCGCCTTTGTGGAACTCGAACCCGGTGTCGAAGGTCTCGTTCACGTCACCGAATTGTCCTGGACCAAGCGCGTCGCCAAGCCGGCCGACGTCCTCAAACAGGATCAGGAACTCGAAGCGATCGTGCTCGGCATCAATCGCGAGGAGCAGAAAATCTCCCTCGGCATCCGCCAGCTCGAAAGCAATCCTTGGGATCAGGCACAGGGCAAATACCCTCCGGGCACCAAGGTCAAAGGCAAGATCCGCAACCTCACCAGCTACGGTGCTTTCATCGAGTTGGAAGAAGGTCTGGACGGCATGATCCACGTCTCGGACATCTCCTGGACGCGCAAAATCAACCATCCTTCCGAAGTGCTCAAGAAGGGCGACGAAGTCGAAGCCATCGTGCTCGAAGTCGATAAGGCCAACCAGCGCATTGCGGTCGGCGTCAAGCAGCTCTCGATTGATCCGTGGGAAAAGATCGACGAACTCTACAAGGTCGGTGATCTCGTCACCGGCCAGGTCACCAAGCTCGCCAGCTTCGGTGCGTTCGTCGGTTTGCAGCACGACATCGACGGCCTCGTCCACATCTCGCAGATCAGTGAAGATCGCGTGGACAAGATCAAGAACGTGCTCAAGGTCGGCCAGGATGTGACCGCCCGCGTCATCAAGATCGACAAGGCCGATCGCCGTATTGGTCTGTCCATCAAAGCCGCGAACTACTCGCCCGAGCAGCTCAAGGCCGAGCAGGCCGTGCTCGACGCATTGAAACCCGGCGAAGATCTCGTTGCGCTGCAACACGCCTTTGACGCTGCTGACGAAGCCGTCAAGGACGACAAAGAATAACGCGCCGCGTTAGATTACACGAACAGGCGAGCTGGAAACGGCTCGCCTGTTTTCTTTTTGGTGGTCGATCCGACGCCGCCATTGTGCGGACGGCGAGCAGCCGTTCTGTCGCAAAAATTCACGAGACGGCATTTTAGCCCGCGCTTGACCGCACGCCCGAGGCGTCACAGAATCCGCCAACGTTGTGGAAAGTCGGCGACGATTTTTTCGGGATGAAAACCACCTGCCCGATGCCAGTCGGAGTCCATCCAGAACCAAAAACGGAATTCATTCTTAGCGCCAAAACGAACCTGAGTATGCCAAGACCTGTCACCCTCTTTACCGGCCAATGGGCGGATCTCCCGCTCGCGCAACTTGCTCCCAAAGTTAAAGCCATGGGCTACGATGGTGTTGAACTCGCCTGTTGGGGCGATCACTTCGAAGTTGATCGCGCGCTTGCCGAACCGGATTACGTCAAAAAGAAATGGGCGCTGCTGCAGAAACACGGTTTGAAATGTTTCGCGATCTCCAATCATCTCGTCGGCCAGGCCGT